>DATIFC010000135.1:0-23308 GCA_035455445.1 Gaiellaceae bacterium
GTCGCCGAGCTCTCCGGCGAGCGGCGGCCGGCGGCGAGGCCGGTGCGCGTCGAGGCAAGCGTGGACGCCTACGTGCCGGCGCCCTACATCGACGCCGAGGCGCTCAAGATCGACCTGCACCGGCGGCTCGCGCTCACCGAGAGCGAGGACGAGCTGCGCGAGCTGCAGGCCGCGACCGAGGACCGCTACGGCCCGCTGCCCGAGCCGGTCGAGAACCTGTTCGCGATCCAGGAGGCGAAGCTGAAGGTCGCCCAAGCCGGCGCTGACTACCTCGTCTTCCGCGGCGGCAAGGCGACCGTGGGGCCGCTGCTGATGGGCTCCGCGGAGCTTCGCGCGCTACGCGGAGAGCTCGACACGGCCGTCTACACGAGCGCCCGCCGAGAGGTTTCGTTGCGTTCAGATGAATTTTCGTCAGCGGTTCGGTTGGTCGATGCTATACTCGGCGCGCGCCGGGCAGCCTGAGCAAAACTGCTGCTGCTGGCGCTTTTTCCATGAAACGACGGGGCATCCTGATTGCACTCTGCTCGGCGGTCGTCCTGCTCGCCGCAGCCTGCGGCGGCGGCGGTTCGCAGCAGGTCTCGGGAGACTCGGTCGCCGTCGTCGGCGGCCAGCAGATCTCGAAGACCGACTGGAACGCCTTGATCGAGCAGACGCGCCGGAACTTCCAGGCGACGCACCGTCAGTTTCCGAAGCCGGGCTCGGTCGACCTCGCCAACCTGAAGGCGAACGCGACCCAGTTCCTGATCCAGAGCAGCGAGTACCAGCAGGAGGCCGACAAGCTCGGCGTGAAGGTCAGCGACAAGGACGTCGACGCGCGCCTGCAGCAGATCAAGGAGCAGTACTACGGCAACCCGGCCGGCCAGAAGAAGGCGACGCAGGCGCAGATGGACAAGCGCTACCAGGCGGCGCTGAAGCAGCAGGGCTTCACCGACAAGGAGGTCCGCTCGGGGATCAAGCTGCAGCTGATCCGCGAGAAGGTCTTCGAGAAGGTCACGAGCGACGTCAAGGTCAGCGACTCCGACGTCAAGGCCTACTACGACAAGAACAAGAAGCAGTACGAGACGCCCGCGCAGCCGCCGAGCCGCGACGTCCGCCACATCCTCGTCAAGACGAAGGCGAAGGCCGACCAGCTCTACGCGCAGCTGCAGAAGAACCCGGGCAAGTTCGCGCAGCTCGCGAAGAAGTACTCGACCGACACCTCGTCGGCCGCGAACGGCGGCAAGCTCCCGCCGGGGACGGCGGTCAAGGGGCGGCTCGTGCCCGAGTTCGAGAAGGTCGCGTTCTCGATCAAGGAGAACGTGATCTCGAAGCCCGTGCACTCGCAGTTCGGCTGGCACATCATCGAGGCCCTCGGGCCGGTCAAGGCCGGCACTCCGGCCAAGCCGACGCCGTACGCGCAGGTGAAGGAGGCGATCCGCCAGCAGCTCCTCTCGCAGGACAAGCAGAAGGAGATGGACAAGTGGCTCGCCGACATGAAGAAGTCGTACTGCAAGAAGATCAACTACCAGCAGGGCTACGCGCCGCCGCCGGGCCAGGATCCGTGCAAGCAGCCGGCGAGCACGACCGGCGCCGCCACCACCACCGGCTAGGCACTTGGCGCTGGCGGAGGCGCTGCTCGAGCTGCAGCAGCTGACCGAGCGGCGCCGCCGCGACTGCCCCTGGGACCGCGAGCAGACGGCGCGGACGATCGTGCCGCACACCGTCGAGGAGGCCTACGAGGTGGCGGAGGCCGCGTACTCGGACGACCGCGCGAAGCTGCTGGACGAGCTCGGCGACCTGCTTTTCCAGGTCTACTTCCTCGCGCTGCTGCTCGACGAGGAGGGCGCCGGCAACCTCGAGGCGGTCGCGCGGGCCGTGCACGAGAAGCTCGTGCGCCGGCACCCGCACGTCTTCGGTGAGGTCGAGGCGCGCACCCCCGGGCGCGTACGCGAGAACTGGGAGCGGATCAAGCGCGAGCAGGAGGAGCGGGAGGGCGTCTTCCACGACGTCGCCGGGACGCTGCCGTCGCTCCTGTACGCGCGGAAGATGCAGCGGCGCGCGCGCGCGGTCGGCTTCGAGTACCCGGACGTGGACGGGGCGCTCGCCGACCTCGACGACGAGCTGCGCGAGCTGAAGGAGGCGATCGCGGAGGCCGGCGGCGAGCCGAGCCCCGAGACCGAGCCGGACCCGCACGTCTTCGAGGAGCTCGGCGACGTGCTCTTCGCCGCGGTGAACGTCTCCCGCCGGCTGAACGTCGACCCCGAGCTCGCGCTGCGCGCGATGAGCGACCGTTTCGCAGCGCGCGTCGAGCGGGCCGAGCTGCTGGCGGAGGGGGAGGGCAAGCGCTGGACGGAGCTCGACCTCGACGAGCAGGACCGCTACTTCGATCTCGCCAAGGAGGCAGGCGTATGAGTGCGATTACGCAGGTGCACGGCCGGCAGGTGCTCGACTCCCGCGGCAACCCGACGGTCGAGGTCGAGGTCGCGCTCGAGTCCGGCGCGTCGGGCCGCGCGGCGGTTCCCTCGGGCGCGTCCACGGGCGTCCACGAGGCGCTCGAGCTGCGCGACGGCGGCCCGGGGTGGGGCGGCAAGGGCGTCATGCAGGCGGTCGGCCACGTCAACGGCGAGATCGCGGAGGCGGCGCGGGGCCTCGACGCGGGCGACCAGCGGGGGCTCGACGGGCGGCTGCTCGAGCTCGACGGCACGCCGAACAAGGGCAGGCTCGGCGCGAACGCGATCCTCGGCGTCTCGCTCGCCGCGGCCAAAGCGGCCGCCGCCGAGGCCGGCGTCTCGCTCTACCGCCACCTCGGCGGCGAGGAGGCGACGACGCTGCCGGTGCCGATGATGAACGTGATCAACGGCGGCGCCCACGCCGAGAACTCGATCGACCTGCAGGAGTTCATGGTCGTGCCGGCGGGCGCGGAGAGCTTCGCGGAGGCGCTGCAGGTCGGCGCGGAGGTCTTCCACGCCCTGCGCGCGCTGCTGCACGAGCGCGGCCTCGCGACCGCGGTCGGCGACGAAGGCGGCTTCGCGCCCGACCTCGGCTCCAGCAACGAGGCGATCGAGGCGGTGCTCGAGGCAGCGGGGCGCGCGGGCCACCGCGACCGGGTCGCGATCGCGCTCGACCCGGCGGCGAGCGAGCTCTACCGCGACGGCCGCTACCGCTTCGAGGGCCGCGACGAGGACGGCGACGGCATCGTCGGCTTCTGGGAGCACCTCACCGCGCGGCACCCGATCGTCTCGCTCGAGGACCCCCTCGCCGAGGACGACTGGGGGACCTGGCGCTCGCTGACCGAGAAGCTCGGCTCTCGCGTGCAGCTCGTCGGCGACGACATCTTCGTCACGAACCCCGACCGGCTGCGGCGGGGGATCATGGAGAACATCGGCAACGCGATCCTGATCAAGGTCAACCAGATCGGGACGCTGACCGAGACGCTCGACACGATGGCGATGGCGCGCGAGGCCGGCTACGCGTGCGTGATGTCGCACCGCTCCGGCGAGACGGAGGACACGACGATCGCCGACCTCGCGGTCGCGACCAACTGCGGCCAGATCAAGACCGGTGCGCCCTCGCGCAGCGACCGCGTCGCCAAGTACAACCAGCTCCTGCGCATCGAGGAGGAGCTCG
Source organism: Gaiellaceae bacterium (assembly GCA_035455445.1). Classification (GTDB taxonomy): domain Bacteria; phylum Actinomycetota; class Thermoleophilia; order Gaiellales; family Gaiellaceae; genus AC-32. The sequence continues at coordinate 3,607 of DATIFC010000135.1, forward strand.
GCGAACGGGCCGTGTATCCCGGCTGGGACGCCTTCCCCCGCTTTCGGCGCTGAGGCCACTACCCCGGGGTCAGATCTTGCGTTGCCACATCGGCGCCGGCTGCCGCTGGATCGGTGCGCCTGGAGTGAGACATTTCTTCCTCGATCGCGGTGAGCTGTGGAGGAAGAGGCGCGAATTGGTCGCGGAGATGCTGCAGTGCAAGATCTGACCCCGGTTGGGCGGACGTCGGCAGCGGGGGCGCGAGCTATCGTGGGCTTCGTGCCGGAAGCCACGCGCCGCACGAAGATCGTTGCCACGATCGGCCCGGCGTGCTCGACTCCGGAGACCCTGAAAGCGCTCGTGCGCGCGGGCGTCGACGGCGCGCGGCTCAACCTCTCCCACGGGACGCACGACCAGCACCGCCAGTGGGCGCGCCTCGTCCGCGACACCGAGCGCGAGCTCGCCCGCCCGATCGCGCTGATCGCCGACCTCCAAGGCCCGAAGCTGCGCATCGGTGACCTCGACGAGCCCGTCTCGTTGCGGCGCGGCGACCACGTCGTCGTCGCGGGGGCGGAGGCGTCGGTGGACGGCGAGCTCCCCGTCAGCCCGGCCGTGATCAGCGAGGTGCTGCAACCGGGCCACGACGTGCTGATCGACGACGGCCTCGTGCGGTTGCGCGTCGAGGCGGTCGAGTCCGGGCGCGCCACCTGCGCGGTGGTCGAGGGCGGCGTCGTCACCTCGCACAAGGGTGTCAACCTGCCCGGCGTTCCGATCCCGATCCCGTCGCTGACCCGGAAGGACTTGGACGATCTCGAGCTGGCCGTCGAGCTGGAGGTCGACTTCGTCGCGCTCTCGTTCGTGCGCTCGGCCGCCGACGTGCGCGACCTGCGCGCCCTGATCGAGCAGGCCGGCTCGCACGCGCACGTGATCGCCAAGATCGAGAAGTCCGAGGCCGTGGACGCGCTGGACGAGATCCTCGCCGAGACGCACGCGGTGATGGTCGCCCGCGGCGACCTCGGGGTCGAGATCGGCCCGGCGCTCGTGCCGCTGCTGCAGAAGCGGATCATCACCGCTGCGCTCGAGCGCGGGAAGCCGGTGATCACGGCCACGCAGATGCTCGAGTCGATGGTGCACCAGGCCGAGCCGACGCGCGCCGAGGCGAGCGACGTCGCCAACGCGGTCCTCGACGGCAGCTCCGCGCTGATGCTCTCGGGCGAGACCGCGGTGGGCGAGTACCCGGTCGAGTCGGTCGCGTACATGGACCGGATCGCGCGCGCCGTCGAGCCGAGCCTCGGGTACCGGCACCAGCTCCCGGAGGTCGGCGACGAGCCGTCGGTGGGCGAGGCGATGTCGAACGCCGCGTGCGACCTGGCGGAGGCGCTGCGCGCGCGGGCGATCCTCGTCCCCACCTACAGCGGCCGGACGGCGTCGGTCGTGGCCCGGCTGCGCCCGGGGCGGCCGATCATCGCGCTCACCCACCACGATTACGCACTGCGCCAGATGGCGCTCGAGTGGGGCGTGACGCCGATGCTGATCCCGGAGGCCGAGAACTTCGACGAGCTGCTGCGCCGGTCGCTCGGCGCCGCGCGCGACTCCGGCCTGGTCGAGCAGGGCGGCCGCGTGGTGATCACGGCGGGGACGATGGTCAACCTCCCCGGCACGACCGACCTGATCAAGGTCGACGTCGTCTAGAGAGGAGCCTGCCTCGCGACGGCGAAGCGCGCCGCCGTGGCGAAGCGCAAGCCTCGACGCTCCCCCTCCCCGATGCGCTGGGTCGCCCTCGGAGCGATCGTCCTCGTCGGGCTGCTCTACGCGCGCCCGCTGCGCAGCTACGTCCAGACCAAGCACGACCTGGCCAGGCGCGCGGCCGACGTGCGCACGCTGAAGGCCGACCGGCGCGCGCTGCAGCACCGGCTGGCTGAGTCGACCACCGGCGAGGCGCTCGCCCGGCAGGCGCGGCGCCTCGGGCTCGTGCGCCCGGGCGAGCGGCTCTTCATCGTCAAGGGCATCTCGGCGTGGGTCCACGGCCGCGACCGGTCGAATCGTCAGGGTCGCTGAGCTCCTGGGCCAGCGGCTCGACCGTCTAGCCCAGGCAGGTGACAGAGCCGGCCGCTCGTGGGCTCGTACTCGTCCCAGATCACGAGCGCGTTCGCGCGCGTGTCGACGCGGCGTCCCTCCGGCCGCGCACGCCACGAGCCGTGGTCGCATCGCTCCATCTTGCCTCGGCATCGGCGCAGCGCAAGGCTAGGCTCACGCCGGTGGACGAGGACCGCGCAATCGTCGAGCGTCAGCTCGGCCGGCCACCCCGCGCGTTCAGGCGCGTGGCTCTCCGCTGCCCGTTCGGATGCCCAGCGGTGACCGAGCAGGCGCCACGCGACGAGTCGGGCGAGCCGTTTCCGACCACGTACTGGATCACCTGCCGGCACCTTGCGGCGGCGATCGCCCGGCTCGAGGCCGAGGGCGGCGTCGAGCGCTGGAGCCGCCGTGCCCACGAGGACGAGGCGCTGCGGGCGAGCCTCGAGCACGGCCACGAGGAGCAGCGGCGCCTGCGCCCCGAGCTGCCGGGAGGGATCGGCGGGCAGACGCGCACCGGCGGTCTCAAGTGCCTGCACGCCCACGCGGCGTTCGCGCTCGCGCGGCCCGGCTACGCGCTCGGAGAGGCGATCCTGGCCGAGGTGGAGCCGCTCTGGCCCGACCGCTGCTGCTCCGTCTAGCATCGCCCGGGATGGAAGGCACGCTCGAGACGACCCGTCGCGAGTGGGAGGAGGGCAACCGGCGGCTGCAGGCGGCTGTGTCCGACCGCGCGCTCTACCACCGCCTGCTCGACGAGGTCGACCTCGTGCTCGAGCAGCTGCGCCGCCGCGTCGGCCAGAGCTTCACCCTCGACGAGCTCGCGGCGGCCTACGGCGACGCCGACCGCTGGGTCCAGGAGGCTCTCGTCGAGGCGGCGCCGGCGCCCGGCTGGCCCGCGCGGTCGACGACCGTCCAGGACGCGGCGTTCCACCTCTACTCCCGCGGCGCGGTCGACTACCGGCCGTGAGCACCCGGGAGCGCCGCCGCCGCAGGAGCTCGACCCGTCGCCGCGTGATGTGGACGCTGCTCTTCGTGCTCGTCTTCGCGGTGGGGATCGCGCTCGGGCAGGCGCTCGAGGACAACCCGCGGCCGGCCTCGACCGTCACGCAGGACCGCACGCTCACGGTTCCCCCGGCGCCGGAGACGGTGACCGTGACGTCTCCCTGAAAGGATCGTGTTAGGAAAAGGGAGCTTTGGGTAGATTCGCCGCGGCATGGCGCGTGAAAGCTCGAGTGGTCCCACTCCCGCGGGCGAGCCTCAGTGGCTCACGCTCGGCGAGGCCGCGCGCTACCTCGGGGTGGCGCAGAGCACGATCAGGAAGTGGTCCGACAACAACCGCGTCCGCGCCTTCTACACGCCGGGCCGCCATCGCCGCTACCGGCGACAGGACCTCGACGCCTTCCTCGAGAGCTCGGGGCCGGGCGCGGGCGGCGGCCCGCTCGTGCTGATCGTGGACGACGACGAGCGGGTGCGGGAGTACGTCCGAGTAAACCTCGAGGCCGAGGGCTACAACGTCCGCGAGGCCGGCAACGCCGAGGAGGGCCTACAGGTGCTCGAGGAGTCGAAGCCGGACCTCGTGCTGATCGACGTGATGATGCCCCAGGTGGACGGCTGGGAGATGCTGCGGCGGCTGCACGACCGGCACGGCCCCGGGGCGGTGCCCGTCGTGATGTTCAGCGGCAAGGCCGACGAGCACTCGGCGGAGGAGGCGGTGGAGCGCGGCGCCCAGGGGTTCGTCGGCAAGCCGTTCGACCCGAGCCGCCTGATCGAGCAGACGAAGCAGCTCCTCTCCTCCTGATCGGCCTCGACCGCCACCTCGAGCGCTGGGTCGTCCTCCACCGCGTCGAGTGGCTGAACACGCCGGTCGTCGACCTGACGCGGATCGGCACGGACGGCCTCGTCTTCATCGTCGCCGGCGCGGTGCTCGCGCTGCTCTGGCGGCGGCCGTGGTTCCTCGTCGTGCTGGTGACGGCGACGCTCGCGGCCGACGGGCTCTCGTACCTCCTGAGGCAGTGGGTGGGCCGGGACCGTCCGCCGCTCGTCTACCCGGAGCCCAGGCCGCTCGTGCCGGTGCCCCACTCGGGGGCCTTCCCGTCGGGCCACGCCTCCGCGGCCTTCGCGGCGGCGACGGTGATCGCCTGGGCCTCTCGGCCGCTCGCCGTGCCCGCCTTCGCGCTGGCCGCGGCGATCGCGTGGTCGCGCGTCTACGTCGGCGTGCACTGGCCGCTCGACGTGCTCGGCGGCGCCCTCCTGGGAACGCTCACGGCAACGCTAATCGTGTTCCTGGCACGCCGTGGCCGGTTCGATGCCGGAGGGCACAGTGCTTCCAGCACGGGCCCGGAGAGCAGCGGGCCGCACACGGCGTGAGACGGGCCGGAGGCGCGGGGCTACAGCTCTTCTGAGGCTCGCAGCAACCCGCCCACGATCACTGCGATCGCCGCGAGCAGGCTGATCCAGATGCCGATCCCGCGGCCGGCGGCGACGATCGAGTCGGGGATCGAGATCACTCTGATCAGGACGAAGATCGTCGCGAGCGAGCCGAGCGCGATCACGACCAGGCTCTCGGGGATGGACGGCGGCAGCTCGAAGCCGAACTCGCGCAGCGCCGCGAGCACGAGCAGCGCGAGCCCGACGAAGAAGACGAGCTTGCCCAGCACGCCCGTGTGCCAGCCGATCACCGACAGCGTCGGCCCGGCCTGGCTCGAGCCCGCGTACCAGCCGGTGAACGAGGAGACCGCGAGCACGAGCCCGGCCACCCAGGTCACGCGGCCGCCGAGCGACCAGAAGCCGCCTCCCGGGCGGACGAACGCCTCCTCGGGCTCGTAGTAGGGCTCGTCGCGCTCCTCGAGCGGGAAGGGCTCGGGCGTCTCCACGCGCGCAGTATGGGCCATCTCGGGTGCGCGGATCAGGGCGAAGCGGCTCCGGCGCCGCGGGTCGCCCGGGCGGCTAGAGCCCGAAGAGCCGCTGGATCTCGTTCCAGATCACGATCGCGAGCCCGATGCTGGTCGCGACCACGGCCGCCAGCGCGAGCCAGAAGCGGAGCCTGGCGAGGCTGCGCTCGCGCGCCCGGTCCTCGCGGTGGCGGCGCTTGATCCGCTGGCGGCGGTAGTTCCTCTGTACCGCCGTGGGGTCGAGCAGCTCCTCGTCGACGCGCTGTCGCTCGGGCAGGGCCACGCGGGGAGTCTAGTAGGCGCCATACTTGCGCAGGGGCAGCACATGGCCGTGGCCAGGGAGACAACGGGTGTCGGAGGGATGGACGCGGCGCTCTCGGCGATCGTCGAGCGGACCGCCGAGGTCGCCGGTGCAGACGTCGTGGTCGCGCGCCTCGTGGACGACTCTGGCGGGCTGACCGCGCGGGCGGTGCACGCCGCGTCGGCGGCGGTGCGCGCCGAGCTCGAGGCGTCCCGTCTCGGTCCCGGCGTGATCTCGGCCGAGGAGCGCGACGAGCTGCTGCAGCTGCCGAGGCCCCTCCGGCGGGTCGCGGAGCACCTCGGCGCGGCGGGCGTGTTGCAGCTCCCGGTCCTGGACGCAGGCGCCGTCGTGGGCTCGCTCGAGCTCCTGCGACGGCGCGGCGACTTCGACGCGCGCGAGCGCCGGCTCGCCGCCGCCGCCGCGGACGAGGTGGCTCTCGCCTGGCGCGCGTTCGGAGCCGGCGACGGCTCGGCGGTCGCGGCCCCCGACCTGCTCGGCCTGGCGGGCGACGCGCTCGCGGCCGGCTCCGACGAGTCGCGCGGCGCCGACCAGGTCGCGACGCTGGCCGTCGAGGCGACGGGCGCGCGCGCCTGCCTCGTCTGGCAGTACGAGCCGCAGGGGCCCGTGCTCGCAGCGCTCGCCGGGGGCGCGGCGGACACGGCGGTCGCGCTCGACGCGGTGCTGCGCGCGCGCGGGGGCCCGACCTCGCTCTCGGTGGAGCCGGCCGAGGATGGCGGCGCGCTCGTCACCCTTCAGCTGGGGGAACCGCCGCAGGGAGCGCTCCAGCTCGTGGTGGCCGAGGAGCCGCGCCCGGACGACCCGCTGCTCGAGCGGCTCGGCATCTTCGCCGTCCGCGCCGCGCACGCGCTGCGGGCCGGCGAGCGGCGTCGCACGCTCTTCGTCGAGCTCGCGCGGACCCGGGCGCTGCTGACGGTCGTCGGCCAGGCGATCGCGCAGCTCTCGCTCTCGCACACGCTCGACACCGTGATCGAGCACGTCTCCGAGCTGCTCAACGCCGACCGGCTCGCCGTGTACCTGACGGACGAGGAGGAACGGCGGCTGGAGCCGGCGGCCGAGCGCGGCCTGACGGGCCCGCACGTCCGCGTCGCCGAGCGGTTGCTGGAGCTCCTGCTCGGGCCCGCCCGCGGCCGCGGGCTCCTCGGCGTCCCCTACGCCGCGACCGACACACGGCTCGCCGGCGTGCAGGACGTGCTCGAGGAGATCGGCCTCGAGGCGGCCGTGGCCGTTCCGCTCCGGGCGCGCGACGAGCTGATCGGCCTGCTCGCGGTCTACCCCGACGCGGGCCGCGAGCTGACGGTCAACGAGGAGTCGCTGCTGCTCGCGCTCGCTGCCCAGCTCGCCGTCGCGGTCGAGAACGCGCGCCTGCACGAGCGCACGAAGCTGGCCGACGAGGCGCGCCGCGAGGCGCTCGTCGCAGAGCGCGAGGCCTCGCGGCGGCTGCGCGCCCTCTACGAGATCTCGCGCACCTTCTCGGAGAGCCTCTCGCTCGACCAGACCCTCGAGGCGGTGACACGGACGATCGTCGAATCGCTCGAGGTGGACGCCGCGGCGCTGCGGATGCCCGATCCGCGCGGGACGGCGCTCGTCCCCGTCGCGCTGCAGGTGCGCGACGAGCGGCTGCGCGAATCGATGCGGGCCATTCTCTCGCTGCCGCAGCCGCTCACGCCGGTGCCGCCGCGGGCCTTCCGCAGCGGCCGCCCGGTCGTGCTCGACGCGCGCACGGCGAAGGCGCTCGGCCCGTCGCACGCGCCGCTCGCCCCGTTCCTCGAGCGGGGCTCCTCGGCGGCCGTGATCCCGCTCGCGACGCAGGCGGAGATGCTCGGGACGCTGACGCTGGTCTCGCTCGACCCCGAGCGCCCCGTCGACGGCGCGGTGCTCGAGGCGGCCGCGTCGATCGCCGGGCCGGCCGCGCTCGCCCTCGACAACGCCCGCCTCTACCAGCAGCAGAAGACGTTCGCGGAGTCGATGCAGCGCTCGCTCCTGCCCCGCACGCACCCGCGGGCGGAGGGGCTCGACGTCGGTGCGGTCTACGCCTCCTCGGCGCGGATGGACGTCGGCGGCGACGTCTACGACTACCTCGAGCTCGGCGACGGCCGGCTGGCAGTCGTGCTCGGCGACGTCACCGGCCACGGAATCGACGCCGCCGCCGACATGGCGATGGCGAAGTTCGTCTTCCGCTCGCTCGCCCGCGAGCACCCGGAGCCCGGCGACTTCCTCCGCGCCGCCAACGAGGTCGTGCTCGAGGAGATCGCCGAGGGCAAGTTCATCACGATGCTCTACCTGACCGTCGACGGTGCCGGCGGAAAGCTCGCCTGCGCGAGTGCCGGCCATCCGCCTCCGCGGATCGCGCGCCCGGGGGCCGCGCCCGTGCCGCTCGCCGTCCGCGGCCTCGCCCTCGGGATCGCCGAGCAGCAGGACTACGCCGCCGAGACGGTGCGGCTGGAGCCGGGCGACGCCGCCGTGCTCTTCACGGACGGCCTGCTGGAGGCACGGCGCGAGGGCGAGCTGTACGGCGAAGAGCGGCTCGACGCCGCGCTGGCGGAGAACGCGCCGCTGCCGGCGCAGGAGCTGGCGGAGGCGCTCGTCGAGGACTGCCGCGCCTTCGCGGGCGAGCTGGCCGACGACTGCGCGGTGGTCGTCGTCAAGCGCGCGTGATCGAGCTCGGGCGGCGTGAGGGCCGCCTCCTGCGGATCGGCCACCGGGGCGCTGCGGCGGTGGCGCCCGAGAACTCGCTCGAGGCGATCGCGCTGGCCGTCGAGCTCGGCTGCGATCTCGTGGAGTTCGACGTCCACGCGGTCGAGGGTGACCTGGTGGTCGTCCACGACCGGCCGCAGGCCGCCCACGCGCTGCTCTCGCTCGACGACGTGCTCGCGTTCCTGCGCGGCACCGCCGCCGGCGTCCACCTCGACCTGAAGGCACACGGCGCCGAGGCCGCGGTGGCGGAGGCGCTGCGGCGCCACGCCCTCGTCGGCCGGACGATGGTCAGCTCCTACCGCGGCCGTACCCTGCGTGCGCTGCACGCGGTCGAGCCGTCGCTGCGACTGGGCAAGACCTACCCGCAGGACCGCACGGGACTGGTCAGGCGCCCGATCTTCCACCCGCCCGCGCGCCTCGTCGTGCGGGCGCTGAAGCGGACGTTGCCGCGACGGATCGATGCGCTGCTGCGGGCCGCCCGGGCGACCGTGGCGGTGCTCTACTGGGAGGTGCTGACGCCGGCCGCGGTGGCGCGCTGCCACGCGCTCGGCGTTCCCGTGCTCGCCTGGACGGTCGACGATCCCGAGGTCGTGCCGTGGCTCGACCGGCTCGGCGTCGACGGCGTGATCACGAACGATCCGCGCATTTTCGGTGGCTAGACTCTCCGAGCGATGCGGAAAGCGGGTCTCGCGCTCCTGTTCCTGCTCGGCCTCCTCGCCGCCGGCGGCCTCTCCGCGGGCGTCGTCGCCGCGACGACCACCGGCACCACGACGACCACGACCGAGCCGGCCCTGATCGCGCCCGGCGTGACGATCTCGGGCGTCGACGTCGGCAACGTCACCGAGGACGAGGCCTTCCAGGCCGTCACCGACTCCTTCGCGCGGCCGCTGCTGCTCTCGGTGCCCCGCCACCGCCTCGCGGTCGCTCCCGCGCGGATCGGCGCGATGGCCGCCGTGCGCGCTGCGGTGCGCCGCGCGCTCGCTGCCCCAGCCGGGACCGAGCTAAAGCTGCGCGTGATCGTCAGCCGCCGCGGCACGCAGCGCTACCTCGACGCGCTCGCGAGGCGCTTCGACCGCGCGGCCGTCGACTCGCACCTCCTCCTGCGCGGCCTGCGCCCCTGGGTGACGAGGCCGCAGGTGGGCCGCGCGCTGCGGCAAACGCGCGCGATGGACGCGATCTTCACCGCGCTCGTGACGAACACCAGGCCGCTGCTGCAGCTGCAGTTCGCGACGCTCGAGCCGGCGGTGACGCGGTCGTCGGTTGGCCCCGTGATCGTGATCCGGCGAGGCTCGAACCGGCTCTACCTCTACAAGGGCGTGCGCCCGTGGCGCGCCTTCGGCGTCGCGACCGGCCAGTCCCGCTACCCGACGCCGCTCGGCCGCTGGCACGTCGTCGTCAAGTGGCGTAACCCCTGGTGGTACCCGCCGAACTCCGACTGGGCGAAGGGCGAGAAGCCGATCCCGCCCGGGCCGGGGAACCCGCTCGGCACGCGCTGGATGGGGCTCTCCGCCTCGGGCGTCGGCATCCACGGGACGCCCGATGACGCCTCGATCGGCTACTCGGCCTCGCACGGCTGCATCCGGATGCACATCCCCGACGCCGAGTGGCTCTTCAACCACGTAACGATCGGGACGACGGTCTTCATCGTCTCCGCGTGAGATGACCGCGAGGCTGAAGCTCGGCGCGCAGGTCCTGGCGGTCGGGCTCGTGGCGCTCCTGCTCGCGCTGCTCGTCTGGAAGCTGGCGCACGGCGGCTCCGGCTCGGTCGGAGCGGGCGACCGGGCGCCCGATTTCACCCTCAACCGGATCGACGGGCCCGGGACGTTTCAGCTCGCCTCGCTGCGCGGCAAGGTCGTGGTGCTCAACTTCTGGGCCTCGTGGTGCTACCCGTGCAAGCAGGAGGCGCCGGCGCTGGCGGCCGCGGCCGACCGCTGGCGCGGGCGCGTCGTCGTGCTCGGCGTGGACGTGAACGACTTCGCCGGCGACGCGCGCAAGTTCGCCCGCAAGTACGGCCTGCGCTACCCGCTCGTGCACGACAACCACAACGTCACGACGCCGAAGTACGGCCTGACCGGCCTGCCGGAAACCTTCTTCATCGACCGCAACGGCAAGGTCGTCGAGCACGTGCCGGGCGAGGTGAAGGCCTCCGACATCCAGGACGGCGTCGAGCGGGCGCTGCGCTCGTGAAGGCGCTCGCGGTCGCGCTCACCGCGCTGGCGCTGGCCGCGCCGGCGCTCGCGAGCGAGCAGCACCCGACGCTCGGCGAGCTCGAGGGCCAGCTGATGTGCCCGATCTGCGAGGGCGAGACGCTGGCGCAGTCGGACTCGCCGGCGGCGCAGCGGATCAAGGCGTACATCGAGCGGCGGATCTCCCAGGGTGCGACGCGCAGCGAGATCAAGCGCGAGCTCGTCGACCAGTGGGGGACGCGGATCCTCGCCGCGCCGCCGCGCCACGGCTTCGACCTGCTCGCCTGGCTGCTGCCGATCGTCGGCGTCGTCGGAGGCGCCGTGGTGATCGGGGCCCTCGCCTGGCGCTGGTCACGGGCACGGGAGCCGGCGTCGCAGTGGACGCTGACGGCGCGGCCGCTCGGGCCCGAGGACGAGCGGCGCGTGGACGAGGAACTGCGCCGCTTCGATGGGTGAGCGGCTTGTAGCGGCCTTCGCGGCCGGCCTCGTCTCGATCGCCTTCCCCTGCGTGCTGCCGCTCGTGCCCGGCTACCTCTCGGCGATTTCGTCCGTGGAGGTCGAGCGCCTCGGCGAGCGCGGCGTCGCGCGGCGGATCGTGGCGGCCAGCGTGCCCTTCGCGGCCGGCTTCACCGTCGTCTTCGTCGTCCTCGGCGCGGGAGCCGCCGCACTCGGCGGCTGGGTCGACCAGGAGACGCGCACCAAGATCGCGGGCTTCGTGCTCGTCGTGCTCGGGCTCGCGTTCGCGGGCCTGCTGCCGTGGCCGGAGCGGATGGTCGCACCGGGGGCGCTCTCGCGGGCGCGGGCGAGCGGGTCGCGCGCGTTGCTCGGCGCCGCGTTCGCCGTCTGCGCCGCGCCCTGCGTGGGGATCGTGCTCGGAGCGATCCTCGCCCTCGCGGCCGACTCGCGCACTGTCGTCCGGGGCTGCATCCTGCTCGCCGCGTACTCGCTCGGGATCACGGTCGCGTTCGTCGCGATCGGGATCGCCTTCGGCCACGCGATGACCGCGTTTCGCTGGGTGCGCGACCACTACGACTGGATCCGGCTCGCGAGCGGCGCGACGCTCGTCGCGCTCGGGCTGCTGCTGTTCTTCAACCGCAACTGGTGGCTGAACGTGGCCGTGCAGCGCTTTCTGGACGCGATCGGGCTCGACCAGCTCTAGCACCAACCAGGGGTCAGATCTTGCAACGCCACATTCTGGCGCCGACTCCGTGACGATCGTTCCCCAACAGCGCGCGGGGGATGAAGATTGGCGATTTCGACCCACCGTCGGAAGGGCGTTTCACGCGCGATGCGGCAATGCAAGATCTGACCCCGAACGGAGCGCCGCTAGACGCGCGGCGGGTCCGGCTCCAGAGACCCGCGCTCGACAACTGCTCGCGCGGCTTCGAGCTGCTTCAGGATCGACGCCACGTCGACGCCGCGGTGCTCCGGCGCGTAGCTCGCCAGGCGCCGCGCGGCCTTCTCCAGCTGCCGCTCGCAGCCGACCCGGTTGCCGCGCCCCGCCTGGTACCAGGCGACGGCGACGTGGACGAGCCCCTGGAGGAAGTCGCGCTCCTCGGGCGCAGCCGCCCGCCAGGCGTCCTCCAGCTCCTCGTGCGCCGCGAAGTACTCGCCGCGGCGGATCAGGTCGAGCCCGCCCTCGAGGGTCACGACCACAGGTGCCAGCGCTCGACCTCGATCCAGGCGCTCACCCGGCGGGCCTCCCGGTCGCCGAACGGCCGGCCGGTGTAGTGCCGTGCGAGCCGGTCGATGTCCGCGAGCCGCTCGTCGTCGACGAGCTCCGCCACGCGGCCGTCGAGATTCATCTGCCGGTACCAGCTCGCGGAGTCGAGCACCGTCAGGGAGACGCGCGGCTCGCCGCGCATGAACGCGAGACGCGCGCGGCTCTCGTCCATGTTCAGGAGGATTCGCGCGCCGTCCCAGACGTACCACGTCGCGACGGAGTGCGGGGAGCCGTCGGGCCGCACCGTGGCGACGACGGCGGGGTTGGGACGGCGCAGAAGCTCGTCGACCTCGGGCGGGAACGGCGTCGCGGGCATGCGTGCGTTCGTATCAGATCCGGGCGTTGGAGCCGCGGCGAAAGGGTGCTACGTTTGCCCGCGTGGCGACGATCCTGCTGGTAGGGGTCGATCTCTTCTTCCGGGGGAAGCTGGAGGGCCTGCTGGCGGGCCACCACCTGACGACGACCGACAGCGTCGAGCCGCCCGACTGCGTGATCGCCGACATCGCCAGGGTTGACCCGGACGAGGTCGCCGACGCCTATCCGGACGTGCCGATCCTCGGTTTCACGAACCACACGGACACCGACGGGCTGCGCCGCGCGCATGCGGCCGGCTTCGACCAGGTGGTCGCGAAATCGGCCCTCGACGAGCGCGCCAGAGCGCTGGTCGAGGAGCTGACAGGTTGACTAAGGCGCCCCTTGCGGTGCCGCTGGAAGGCGTGCGGGCTTTGCCCGCGCGACCGTCCGGAACGTCTGACTAGACTGGCGGCGCCGTGACCTACATCATCGCCGAGCCCTGCATCGACATCAAAGATCTCTCCTGCGTCGACGTCTGCCCGGTCGACTGCATCCACGAGTTCGAGCGCATCCTGATCATCGACCCCGAGGAGTGCATCGACTGCGGTGCGTGCGAGCCGGAGTGTCCGGTCGAGGCGATCTTTCCGGAGGACGCGCTGCCCGCGAAATGGGAGCCGTTCGTGAAGATCAACTACGCGTACGGCGACGGCGCCGACGTGATCAACAAGCTCACGGACGAGTACGCGACCGAGCACAATGTCCAGAACGAGCCGCTCGAGTAGTTAGGAAACGGCGCGGCCGGGCATCCCGGTCCCGACTCGACCGAGGAGGGATCGCATGCCTCAGAAAGCATGGAGCGCCAAGCGCGAGCGGCAGTACGAGCACATCAAGGAGAGCGAGCAGAAGCAGGGTCGCTCGACCAAGCGCGCGAAGGAGATCGCGGCGCGCACGGTCAACAAGGAGCGCGCACGGGCCGGCGAGGCGCGTGAGTCGTCCCGCACCTCCCGGCAGGACGTCTCGCCCGGTCGTCGCGGCGGCCGGCGCTCCGGGACGAACCGTCCCAAGGGGCGCACGAAGGAGCAGCTCTACAACGAGGCCAAGCGGCTGAACATCTCCGGCCGCTCGCGGATGAACAAGCAGCAGCTGCAGCGGGCCGTCGACCGCAGGAAGTAGCGCCTGGCTATGCTCCGGCGCGTGACGCCGGAGACCCTGGACCACGTTGCGCTGTGGGTCGCGGATCGCGACCCGATCGCGGACTTCGTCACCTCCCGCGTCGGCATGCACGTCGTCGACCGGACGAACGCCTTCACACTCGTCGGCTCGGACGCGCGGCGCGGGAAGCTGACGCTGTTCGCCGCCGAGGGGCCGCGCGAGCGCGGCGCGCTCCAGCACGTCGCGCTGCGGGTCTCGCGGCTGTCGGACGCGCTGGGCGGCCTCGCGGGGATCGAGGTCGACCAGCCGCGCGACGGGGAGGCGTACTTCGACGTCCACGAAGGGCTGCGGCTGGGGCTCGTCGAGGCGCCGACGGAGGTCGAGTACGACCTCGACCACGTCGCGCTCTTCTCGCGCTCGCCGGAGCAGACGGCGCGAGAGTACGAGCGGCTCGGGTTCGCGCCGGCCTCAACGGGGCCGTCGCGTGCGCCTCGGGTCGTGGTCGGCGGCGCCTACGTCGAGTTCCACGAGGGCGAGCCGGGCGACCCCGAGCGGCCGCTGCTGAACCACCTCGCGGTGCGCGTCGAGTCGGCGGACGAGCACATCGAGGAGGCTCGTGAGCTGGGGATCGAGATCGCCGACATCGTCGACGCGGCCAACACCTACGCCGTCTTCGTCTGGGGCCCCGAGCGCGTCAAGGTCGAGTACGTCGAGCACAAGCCGACCTTCTCCCTGACCTAGTGCTGATAGCCGGCGCCGGCCTGGCCGGCCTGACCGCGGCCGCCCGCGCCCGGGAGCTCGGCGGCGAGCCGGTCGTGCTGGAGAAGGGGACGCGGGCCGGCGGCTCGATGCTGCTCTCGAGCGGCGTCGTCTGGCGCTACCGCGAGCTCGAGGAGTTCCGGCGCCAGTGCCCGACGGGCGACGAGCGGCTGCAGCGGCTCGTCTTCGACCGGCTCGACGAGGGGCTTGCCTGGCTCGAGTCGCTCGGCGCGCCCGTGGTGGAACGCGAGACCGGCAACCCGCTCACGACCGGCGTGCGCTTCCACACCGGAGGGCTGACAGACGCGCTCCTGCGGGCCGGAGGCGATGTCGCTTACGAAGCGGGGCTCACCCATACCGGCTCAGTCGAGGTTCTCAAGGACGCGGCGAGGACGGACTACCCACTCGTGCTCGCGACCGGTGGCTTTCAAGGCGATTCCCAGCTTGTGGAGCGCTATGTCCGCCCGGCCGCGCCCCTACGTCTGCGCGCGAATCCGTGGAGCGCCGGCGACGGGTTGCTACTCGGGCTCGATCGAGGCGCAGCGCTCTCGGCGGGCCTCGACGAGTTCTACGGCCGCAACATGGCCGACGTCGATTTCGGCCAGGACGAGTTCGTCTCGCTCGCGCAGGTCTTCGGCCGCTACGCGCGGATCTTCAACGACGAGGGCGAGGAGTTCTTCGATCACAACGAGGTCTCGTGGTCGGAGCTCGACCTCGTGCAGGCGACCGCCCACCAGCCCGGCGGCCGGGCCTGGTACGTCTTCGACGAGGAGGCGCTGGAGGAGCGCGTCCGCTACGGCACCGTGCGCGAGCTCGTCGCCGAGGCGCCGACCCTGACCGACCCCGCCGATCTCCCGTTCGCGCCGCCGCCGCACGTGGTTGCCGCCACGCGCGTCGCCGCGGCGATCACGCACACGATCGGCGGTCTGCGGATCGACGACCGGGCCCGCGTCCTCGACGAGCGGGACCAGCCGATCGACGGCCTCTTCGCCGCGGGGGTCGACGCTGGCGGGATCTCGACCGGCGGCTACGCGAGCGGGCTCGCGTCGGCGCTCGTGCTCGGCCTCACTGCCGCCGAGACCGCGCTCAGCTGAGCGGCTGCAGGTAGGCGCAGCGGCGAGAGTCGCCCGGGAGCGGGGAGGGGGCGACCTTCGTCACCCGCAGGCGCGCCTCGCCCTCCTCGACCTCGTCGCCGAGGCCCGGGACGTCGCCGTCGCGCTCGCGCAGCTCGTAGCCGTTCGCCGTCCAGACGAAGCGGAGGTGCGTCGCCGGCCGCTGCCCGTTCTCGTCCACGGCCAAGATGCTAGACGCGTTGGTGTCGCTCCCGCAATCTGCCTGCCCCGTTCTTCTCAGACGCCCGCGCGGGCGAGGCCCACGCGGGCTGCGAGCGGCACCGCATGCGGCGCCTCAGCCGTGCGCGGCGTAGGACGGCAGCACGACGCGAACGGCGGTGCCGCCGTCCTCGCCCGCCTCGACGTCCAGCCGGCCGCTCAGCGTCCGCGCGCGCTCCTCGATGTCGTCGAAGCTCGCCCGCCGCCGCTCGCCCGCGCCGTCGTCCGCGATCACGGCCTCCACCGTCCCGTCGTCGCCCTCGGCCACGCTGATCGAAATGCGCGACGGCGGTCCGCGCCGGATCGCCTGGTTGACCACGTCGCGGATGATCTGGTAGAGCCCCACGCGCGCGTTCTCGGCCAGCCCGTCGGCCGCCTCGACGTCGAGGTCGACCTGGATCTGGTGGGTGAGTCCGACCTGCTCGGCGAACGCCCGCACGGCCGGGCCGAAGCCCTGGTCGCGCAGCACGACCGGCTCGATGTTGAAGGAGAGGTCGCGGAGCGAGCGGATGGTGTCCCGGTGCCGCTCCAGCGCCGAGCCGAGCACCGAGCTCGCCTCCTCCAGGCGCCCGCCCTCGAGCGAGTCGATCACGGCGTCGAGCATCAGGCTGATCCCGGCGAGCGACTGCACCGGCCCGTCGTGCAGGAAGAGCGCCAGCCGCCGCCGCTCCTCCTGCTCGGCGATGACCAGCTGGTCCGAGAGCCGGGCGCGCTCTGCCTCCCGCACCTTCGCCTCGGCCAGCAGGCGGGTGTTCTCGACCGCGCGGCAGGTGAAGTCGGCGAGCAGCGTCGCCCGCGCCAGCTCCTCGCGGTCGAGCGGCCGGGCGCGCACGAGCTGGAGCGCGCCGAGGGGCTCACCGCGGATGCGCAGCGGCAGGACGATCGCGCCGTTCGAGCCCTGGGCGCCGGGCGAGAGGATCGCGGCCTTCGCGCCGAAGAGCTTCTTCGACTCGCGCCGCGTGCGCTCGAGCACGTCGTCGGGATCGTGCGCGGCGGCGATGCGGCCCATCGACTCGACCAGCGACTCGAGGAAGCTCGACTGCGCCGAGAGCTCCTCCTTCTCGACCTCGTGCCGGCGCCGCTCGGTGACGATCAGGTGCAGCGCGAACGCGGCGGCGCCGACGATCGCCGCGCCGAGGCCGGCGAACGCGACCCAGCTCGACCCGAGCGCAAGCCCCACGACGGCGAGGACCGCCGCGGCCGCGACGATCCCGACGAGCAGCGCCGCTCTAGTCGATGATCGCGTCACGAAGCGCGATCGCAACCGCATGGGTGCGCGTGTCGGCCTCGAGCTTCGTGAGGATGTGGCGCACGTGGCTCTTGACCGTCTCCTGGCTGATGAAGAGGCGCCCGGCCACGTCCGCGTTGGACATCCCGTCTGCCAGCAGCTGCAGGATCTCGCGCTCGCGGGCCGTGAGCATGTCCTCGCGGTCCCCGGAGAGGAAGGCCGGCATCAGCGCCGGGTCGACGAAGCCCTCGCCGGCGACGACCTTGTCGATCGCCTTCAGCAGCGTCTGGTGCGGGGCCTCCTTGAGGATGTAGCCCTTCGCGCCCGACTCGAGCCCGCGGCCGAGGAGGCTGCGCTCGCTGTAGGCGGTGAAGATCAGGACCGCCGTGTCGGGCACGCGCTGGGTCAGCAGCTTCGTCGCCTCGAGCCCGTCCATCCCGGGCATGCGCACGTCCATGATCACGACGTCAGGCTTGCGCCGCTCGGCGAGCGAGACCGCGCTCGCGCCGTCGGAAGCCTCACCGACAACGCGGATGTGAGGCGCTCGCGAGAGCGACAGGCGCAGGCCTTCGCGGACGACCTCGTGGTCGTCCACGATCAGGCAGGTGATCTCTGCCTTGCCGTTCGCGTTCTGGTCGGCGGCCTGCTCTGACACGGCACGCGGATTGTACGGCGGAACCCGGCGGTTACCAGCGGCGGCGTCGGCTCAGCGCGCGAACCAGCGCGCGCGGCGGCTCGCGCCGAAGTCACGCTTCTCGCCCACGAGCGCGAGCGAGGGCTCCTGAAACGTGCCGGTCGGCTTCGGGCCGGAGAGGAAGTCGACGTCCACCCGGCCCACGCGGCCGGCTCCGAACTCCACGTAGCAAGCTCCGCGGCCGTCGTACGGAGCAGGCCCGGGCCCTCCGTGCACGCGCGCGACGAGTGCCGCGGCGACGACGTGGGCGGCTCCCTCCGAGAAGACACCGGCCTTGGGCACGCCGACGTTTGCGACGTCGCCGAGCGCGTAGACGCCGGGGAAGCGGGTCTCGAGCGTCCGGGAGTCGACGGGGACGTAGCCGTCCTCGGCCATCCCGCTCTCGAGCACCACGTCCGGCGCGCGGTGCTTCGGGACGCCGAGGAAGAGGTCGCACGGCCGCTCCGAGCCGTCGTCCAGGAGTGCGACGCCCCGCGCCGGGTCGATCGCGCTCACCCGTCGCCCGGCGACGAACTCGATCCCTCGCTCGGCGAATGCCTCGAGCAGTGCCGCCGAGGTGTCGGGCGACGGCGGCACGGGCAGGTCGAACGGCATCACGAGCGCGATCTCGCAGTCGTCGCGGACCCCGCGGTCCGAGAGGTAGTCGTGCAGCAGCAGCGCGGCCTCGCTCGGTGCCGGCGGGCACTTGAAGGGCGCGCCGCAGACGCCCACGACGGCGCGGCCCTCCGTGAACGACGGCAGCACCTCTCGCAGCCGCTCCGCTCCCGCGACCGAGTAGAACTCGTTCTCGCCGGCGGCGAGGCCGGACGTCGCCTCGAAGTCGTAGTCGGCGCCGAGTGCGACGACGAGAACCTCGGCGTCGTGAGCGCCGCGACTTGTCGTCACGCGCAGCGCCTCGGGATCGATCGCAACGACCTTCTCGCGCAGGAAGCGCACGCCGGGCTTGACGAAATCGGCATAGGGCAGGCGAACCGACTCGGGCTCCGCGCGGCCGAACATCACGTCGAGCTTGGAGTAGCCGAAGACGAAGGATTCCCGCTCGTCGATCAGCAGGACGTCGGCTTCCTCTCCGAGCGTCTCCGAGAGGTCGGTCGCAAGTTCGAGGCCGCCGAACCCGGCGCCCAAGATCACGAACCTCGCCCGCATCGGGCGACCGTACCGCCTCGGGCCGAACAGGGCCTTGCGACCATGCATCCGAGTCGCGGCGGCTAGAGGGCGAGCGCCAGCTGCTCGGCGGCCGGCTCGCGCTCGGGCTCGACCCTGACGCGCCGCCGGTCCCGGATCCCGTGCCTGCGCGCCAGCTCGGCGACGAGGGCTCGTACCGGCTTCGTCTCCTCGGCCTTCAGGTACGCGCGGCCCGCGTAGAGCCGCTCGTAGGCGGGCAGCTGCTCAGGGAAGTCCTCTGCGAGCGACTCGAGGAAGTGCTCCCGCGTGCCCGGCCGGAGGTTGAGCAGGTTCGCCCAGACGCCGCAGGCACCCGCCTCACGCGCCTCCCGCACGACCTGCTCGAGCAACTCGGGCCGGTCGGTGATCCCCGGGAGGATCGGCGCCATCCCGACGCTCGCACGGATGCCCGCGTCGACGAGCATCCTCAAGGCGCGCAGCCGCTGGCGCGGGTGGGCCGTGCTCGGCTCGGTTCGCCGCCAGATCGTCTCGTCGAGCGTCGGCACCGAGAACGTCACCGACACTTCGGCCCGGCGCGCGGCCTCGACGAGGACGTCCACGTCGCGGACGATCAGCGGCCCGCGGGTGATGATCCCGAACGGGTTCGAAGCGTCGCGGAGCGCCTCGAGGCAGGCTCGCGTGAGTCGGTAGCGGCCCTCGGCCGGCTGGTAAGGGTCGGTGGCCGCGCCGATCGCGACCGTGTCGGGCTCCCAGCTCCGGCGGGCCAGCTCACGGCGGAGAACCTCGGCGATGTTGGTCTTCACGCGGATCGAGCGACCGTAGCGGTGGCCGGAAGGCCGGTCGGCGCGCAGCTCGAAGGCGCGGACGTAGCAGAAGGTGCAGCGGTGGACGCAGCCCATGTACGGGTTCAGCGACCACGTGAACATCATCCCCTTGACGCGGTTGAGCGCGACCTTGCACGGCTCCTCGCGGTACTCGACCCGCATCGCGCGAGTATAGAACGTGTGTTCGCTTCCAGCGCCGTCTTGTTGCCACCTCGCTCCAGCTCGGGGAGGTAACCGCCCCCGGCCGACGACGCGATTTCGCTCGCCGCACCGCTTCAAGTAACAGACTGTTGCTTAGTCGCTTGGCGGAGGCGGGTTGAGCACGTCGCTCGCACAACCGGTGCGGGAGCGCGAAACGTCGGGCCCCGCGGCACCGGGTCGTCGAGGCTGCCGAATCGATCCCAGACCGCGAACCAGCATGGCTCCG
>DATIFC010000136.1:0-24741 GCA_035455445.1 Gaiellaceae bacterium
TGTAGAGCAGCCCCCACGCGAGCGTCATCACGGTGCCGCCGGCGATCGCGACGGCGATGATCAGCCCGAAGTACCAGTCGTGCCACTCCTGGGCGAAGCCTCCAACCAGGTACCCGCCGCCGTAGATCCAGGAGGCGACGAAGATCACCCGGGCGAGGCCGAAGCGGTCGCCCAGCCGTCCCGCGAAGATCGCCGCGATCACGTACCCAACGGCCACGGCGCCGAGCACCGCCGACGACATCACCTTCGACTGGTGCAGGCCGTCGATGACGTAGAGCACGACGAAGGTACGCGCCGCGGCGAAGGTCCCCTCCCACGCCGAGTTGGCGATCAGGAACCGCCGCACGTCGCCGTTCTCCCAGAAGATGTGCCAGCTCCGCCTGATGTAGGCCACGAACCCCTCGAAGACGCGCCCGTGGCCGCCGTCCTCGCGGACGAGCAGGATCGCCGCCCCGCACGCGCCCGTGGTCAGCACCGCCGCGAGCAGGAAGGGCGACGGCCGCCAGACCTTGAACAGGAGGCCGCCGCCGACGAGCGCGATGCCGATCGCGATCCCGCGCAGGATGTGCTGGATCCCCTGCGAGCGTCCGAAGAGCTCCGACGGCAGCACGTCGGGGTACAGGCCCCGGTACGGCGGCTCGTAGACGTAGTAGCCGAAGAAGAACGTCAGCACGACGACGACGGTCGTCCAGAGGTTCGGCATGAACGGCATCAGCAGCAGGCAGAAGCCGAGCGGCGGCAGCGCGACGAGCATGAAGGGCCGTCGCCGTCCGAGGGGCGTATGGAAGCCGTCGCTCCAGGGGCCGATCACGGGCGAGAGCATCAGCGCGAACACGCCCTCCGCTCCGAGGATGGCGCCGATCAGGCCGCCGGAGCTCGTGAAGCGGTGCAGCAGCGGCGGCAGGTACGCGGCCGTGGTCGTGATCGAGAACGCAAGGCCGAACGCGCCGAGGCCCAGCGACCAGAGCAGCCGCCGCTGCACCTCGGGCACGGCGACGAGCGCCTCCGAGCTCGATGTGGTCGCCATCAGGCGCTCGCCGTCGCGAGCTCGGGTGCCAGGCCGCCCGTCACGATCTCGACGAGCGTTCGCTCCGCGCGGGCGACGTCCTCGTCCGAGTCGGGCAGCCTCCCGAGCACCCAGCCCGTGAGCAGCTCCTCGACCGCGCCGTAGAAGACGTAGCTCGCGAGCCGCGCGTCGAGGTCGGGCCGGATCGAGCCGTCCGCCTGTCCGCGCTCGACGATCGCCTGGATCGCCGCGAACGACTCGGCGATCTCGTCCATCTCGCCGGGAAGGTGCTGGCTGCGCGTCACCTCGAGCACGAGCACCCGCACGAGGTCGGGATCCCGCCGCCACGAGCGCAGCAGGATCTCCGCGACCTTGCGCAGCTGCTCGCGCGGCGGGTCGCCGGCCTGCTCGACGCTCTCGATCGTCTCGATCAGCTCGCGCCAGGTCTCGCGGAAGACGGTGCGGAGCACTTCCTCCTTCGAGCCGAAGTAGTGGTAGAGCAGCCCGTAGGCGACCCCGGCCTCCTCCGCGATGTCGCCGACGCGGCTGGCGTGGTAGCCCTTGCGCGCGAACACCCGCACCGCCGAGTCCAGCAGCAGCCGGCGCTTCTCCTCGTGCGCTTGGGCATTCGTGCGGTTCGGCACCCCGGCTGAGTGTAGTAGCTTCGTCGCGGTGCAACCGCTCGCGGGCCTGCTGGTCGTCGACCTGACGCGGTACGTGCCGGGGCCGTTCGCGAGCCGGGAGCTGATGCGGCTCGGCGCACGTGTCGTGCGGCTTCTGCCACCGGGCGGCGACCCCCTGCAGGAGCTCGCGCCCGCCTGGCACGACGCGCTGAACGCAGGCAAGGAGACGGTCGAGCTCGACCTGAAGGCCGAGCCGGAGCGCGGCCACGAGCTCTGCGCCGGAGCCGACGTCGTGCTGGAGAGCTTCCGCCCGGGCGTGGTCGAGCGCCTGGGGATCGGGCCCTCGCAGCTGCCCGGGCGCGTCGTCTACTGCTCGCTCACCGGCTTCGGGCCCGGCGACCTGACCGCGGGCCACGACCTCAACTACGAGGGCTGGGCGGGGCTCCTCCACGACACCGCGCCGGCCTTGCCGCCCGTGCAGATCGCCGACCTCGGCGCGGCCCTGCGCGCGGTGGCGCAGGTTCTCGCAGCGCTGCTCGAGCGGGAGCGCACCGGGCGCGGACGGCACGTGGTGGTCTCGCTCACGCACGGCGCGCACGAGCTCGCCTCGCACCGGCTCGGCGGCGAGCCGTTCCCGCGCCTGCTGACCGGCGACCTCGCCTGCTACCGCATCTACGCGACCGCCGACGGGCGCCACCTGACCGTCGCCGCGCTCGAGCCGAGGTTCTTCCGCCGCCTCTGCGAGCTGCTCGGCCGCCCCGAGCTCGCCGGACGGCAGTGGGAGGCGGAGCAGGAGCCGCTGGCCGCCGAGCTCGCCGAGGCCTTCGCCGCGCATCCCCTCGCGACCTGGCTCGAGCTCTTCGCCGGCGAGGATGTCGCCGTCGGCCCGGTCGCGACGCTCGAGGAGGCCGCGGCTCAGCTCGGCGCGAGCCCGAGCGCCGCGGGCAGCGCGAACAGGTCGGGCAACCGGTCCGGGAGCTCGGGGTAGCGGCCCTCGCGGTCGAGCAGGAACGCGCGAGTGATGCCGGTCGCGCGGGCCCCCTCGACGTCGTCCTCGATCGAGTCTCCCACCATCGCCGCGTCGTCCGGCTCGACCTCGAGCCGCTCGAGCACGGCTTGGAAGATCGTCGGGTGCGGCTTGGTGCGGCCGAACGCGCCGGAGCCGAGCGCCGCGTCGACGTGCAGGCGGTGGTGCGCCACGAACTCGTCGAGGTTGCGGCCGGTGTTCGAGACCAAACCGAGCTTCAGGCCCTGCGCGCGCAGCTCCGCGAGCACGGGCAGCGCGTCGTCGTAGAGCTCGAAGTGCTCGGCGTGCTCCCACGCACGGGTCATCGCGACCGCGCAGTCGTAGGCGGAGTCCGCGTCGCCGCCCATGCCGCGGATGATCCGCTCGGTGAACGCGACCCAGATCTCCTCGTCGTGCTCGAGCTCCGGGTGGCGGCGGATCCCCTCGACCGCCTGCTCGCGCGCGAGGGCGTAGCGCGAGGGGTCGAGATCCAGCCCGAAGCGCTCGCCCAGGCGGCGGTAGCCCTCGGGGCCGAGCTCCGGCCCCGGGCGCGCGATCGTGAAGTCGACGTCGAAGAGGACGGCCCGCAGCATCAGCACCGTGCTTCTAGCAGCCAGCGCGCGACTTCGGCGTGATGCGGGTGGTGCTCGCCGTCGAACGCCCAGGCGATCGTCTGCCCGATCACCCAGCCGCGCGCCCGCTCGCGGTCGAGGCCGAGCTCGCCCGTGAGCCGGTCGAAGCGCGCGAGCACCTCACGGCGCAAGTGGCCGAGCTCCCGTGACCGCACGATCGGCGCGATCCCGAACTCACGCTCGCCCGCCAGCGGCTTCGGGTCGATCGCGAGCCACGGCTCGCGCCGCGCAGAGAGCACGTTGTCGCCGTGCAGGTCCTGGTGCAAGAGCACCTGAGGTCCCTGGCTCCGAGGCAGCTCGCGCAGCGCCTCGAGCGCCGCGTCGAGCAGCCTCCGCTCGAACGGCCGGCCGAAGCGCTCCCAGGTCAGCGGCAGCGACCCCGCCCAGTGCGCCGCCTCCTCTGCCAGCGGCCGGAACGGCTCGCCCGCCGGCTTCCACAGCCGCGGCAGCAGCTCGACGAAGACGTCGAGCGCAGCCCGGGCACCGGCGGCGGACAACGGCGTCCCCGGGACGCAGCGCTCGACCAGCAGCGCGTTCTCCTCGGGGTCGTGGTCGAGCAGCCGGATAGCGCCCCCGCCGTCCCAGAGCCGGAGCGCCGCCGCCTCGTGCTCGCTCTCGCGGTGCGGCTGCTGCACCTTCAGCACGACGTCCCGGCCGTCCGCGGTCACCGCCGGCGCCACGAGCACCGACGCCACGCCGCCCTCGAACGGCTCGCCCACGACGAGCCCGTGACGCTCGACTAGGCGGGAGCCGGCCAGCGGTACGCGTCTGCCTGGCGGTTCTTCAGCGACGGGAGCTTCTCGCGCACCTCGCGCAGTCGCGCGCGGTCGAGCTCGGCGGAGATCACCGTCTCCTCGTCGGGCGCCTGGGCGAGCACGATCCCCCACGGGTCGACGATCAACGAGCGCCCGTATGCCGGCTTGCCCGGCAGCGTCTCCCCCACCTGCGCGGGCGCCGCGACGTAGTACTGGTTCTCGATCGCCCGCGCGCGCAGGAGCACGTGCCAGTGGTCCTTGCCGGTCGGCGTCGTGAAGTGCGCGGGGACGGTGACGAGCTCGGCGCCCTCCAGCGCGAGGATCCGGTAGAGCTCCGGGAAGCGCACGTCGTAGCAGACGGTCAGCCCGACCGGCCACCCTTCTCCCCGCAGAACCACCGGCTCGGCGCCCGCCTCCTCGGCCTCCGACTCGCGGTAGACGTGGCCGCCGACCTCGACGTCGAAGAGGTGGATCTTGCGGTAGACGCCGAGCAGCTCGCCGTCGGGCCCGAAGGCGAGCGAGGTGTTGGAGAGCTTCTCTCGGCCCTCGCGCTTCTCGGAGATCGAGCCGCCGACGAGCGTGATCCCGTGCCGGCGCGCCCACTCGGCCATCGCGGCCACCGACTCGCCCCCCTCGAGCGGCTCCGCGGCGGCGTGCAGCTCGTCGACCGACCCGATCGCGTTCCACTTCTCCGGCAGCGCGACCAGGTCGGCGCCGGTCGCCGCCGCGTGCGCGACGAGCCGTTCCGCGGTCTCGAGGTTCGCCGCCTTGTCGGCGCGGCTCGTCATCTGCACGCAGGCCACGCGGAGCAGGTCGGTCACTCGCGGAGGATAGCTTTCGGCCGTGGAGGCAACCGCCGCCGCCCCGTCGCGCGCCCGCGTGCTCCAGGCCTTCCGGAGCCGCAACTTCCGGCTGCTCTGGACCGGCCAGGCGGTCTCGCTGCTGGGCGACGCGGCGTTCGTGGTCGCGCTCGGCTGGCGCACGTTCACGCTCACCGGCTCGGCCCGCTCCCTCGGGATCGTCCTGACCTTCCAGGGCGTCGGCGTCCTGGCGACGGTGCTCGTCGGCGGCGCCCTCGCCGACCGCGCCGACCGCCGGACGCTGATGCTCGTCTCCGACGCCGCGCGCTTCGGGATCATCGGCGCCCTCGCCGCCGTCGACGCGAGCGGCCACCTCAGCCTCGGCGTCCTCGCCGGGATCGCGCTCGCCGAGGGGCTCGCCACCGGCTTCTTCACGCCCGCGCTCGGGGGCGTGATCCCGCTCGTGGTCGCGGAGCCGGCGCTCGGCTCGGCGAACGCGCTGATCGGGATGGCGCGGCAGGGCAGCTTCCTGATCGGCCCGACCTTCGCGTCGCTGCTCTACGGCTTCGCCGGCTCGACCGTCGTCTTCGGCTTCAACGCCGCCTCGTACCTCGTCTCCTTCGCGTTCGTGTACGCGACGCGCCCGCGCACGGCCGAGCGCACCGCCGCCGAGGGCACCCTGCGCGAGATCGGCGCCGGGTTCCGCTACGTCGCCGGGATCCCCTGGCTCTGGGTGACGATCAGCCTCTTCGCCTTCGTGCTGATGTGCCAGTGGGCGCCGATCCAGGTGCTGACGCCGAAGCTCGTCCGCGAGCACTTCCACCTCGGCGTGGGCGCCTACGGCCTGCTCTTCTCCATGATCGGCGCAGGGATGATCCTCGGGACGGTCCTGTTCGGCCAGCTCAACCCCACGCGGCGGCGCGGCCTGATCTCCTACCTGATCTGGATCCTCAACAGCATCCTCGTGATCGTGTTCGCGCTGTCGCCCTGGTACCCGCTCGCGGTCACCGCCGCCTTCCTGCGCGGGATCTGCATCGGCTTCGGCGTGACCGTCTGGGAGACGATGCTGATGCAGCTGGTGCCGCAGCACATGCTCTCGCGCGTGGTCAGCCTCGACTGGTTCGGCTCGCTCGGCCTGACGCCCTTCGGCCTGCTGCTGGTCGGCGCGGTCTCGGGGCTCGCCGAGCCGGGGACGATCATCGCCCTGGGCGCGGCGATCTCGATCTGCATCATCGCCTGCGGTCTCCTCTCGAAGCAGATCAGGACGATCGATTGAGTCCCCTCTACTGGAAGCCGAAGTACGGCACCCGCTCGTCGAGGCACCGCGCCTGGGCGAGGCAAGAGGCGAAGCGGGAAGCAGCCGCAAGGGCGCGCGGATCGAAGTCGTTGCGCCAGCGGATCGCCGAGCTGCTCAGGCGCTAGGCACGCTCGTGCGCACGCACCTGGGGTCAGGTCTTGCATTGCCACATTCCGTGCCGACTTCGTAGCTCTGCCGACGCGGGAACCGATCGTCACACATCCGGCGCACGAGACAAACGCGTGTCTGGGCGCAATGCGTCAACGCAAGACCTGACCCCGGGGTGACCCACCGGTTCGCGTCGTGGCGAGCTTTGCCCGACTCGACCGTGTGGCTTCGACTCGACAGGAGGACCAGTCACCAAGCGAGCCACCGGCCCCAGGAACAGTCGCGCGCCGCAGCCGGACCGCAAGGAAGGGCTCGTGGGGGAACCAGGGGCTCCCCCACGTCCAAATCGGGGTGCCCAGATTTGAACTGGGGACCTCTCCGACCCGAACGGAGCGCGCTACCAGGCTGCGCCACACCCCGAGCACGCACAGGTTAGCGGCTGGTTGCGAGGAAGTCCTCGATCGCGTCGGCACAGGCCTCGGGCCGCTCGGCGATCAGCAGGTGGCCGCAGTCGGCGATCACGCGCAGCCTCGCGCGCAGGCGGCGTGCGTAGTCGAAGGCGTCGCCCACGGGGAGCTGGTGGTCGCGCGCGCCCCAGAGGACGAGGGCCGGGCAGCGGACGCGGTCGAGGTCGGGCCGCACGTCGTCGCGGACGAGCGCCTGCGCGGCGCTGACGGTGTCGGTGTGACGCGCGGAGCCGGCGAGAAAGGCCTCTGCGAGCTCCGGCCGCAGCGCCGGCGGGTCGGACGCTCCCCAGTGGCCGAAGACGACCCGCTTGAACGTGTTCGAGCGAGCGATACGACGCCGGTAGGGCGCGAGCCTGCGCCCGGGCTTGACGATCCCGGTGATCGCCAGCGCGTAGCGCGCGTTCCGCCGGGTCGAGGAGATCCCGGCTGCGCCGGCCAGGACCAGCGCGCTCACGGCGCCGGAATGCCGGATCGCCAGCCGCAGCGCGATCGCGGCGCCGAGCGAGTGTCCGACGAGGGGCGCCGCTCCGACGCCCTCGTGCTCCAGGAGGAGGCCGAGCCGGTCGGCATAGGCGTTCAGCGACGGCGCGGCGGGCAACGGCGAGGAGCCGCCGTGACCGGGCAGCTCGGGCACGAGCAGCCGCCGGCCGGGGAGCAGCAGCGGCACCAGCGCGAGCCAGTTCGAGGCGGCGCCGCCCAGCCCGTGGACGAGCACGAGCGGCCGGCCGGAGCCGCCGGCGAGGTACCGCATCCGCCCGCCGCGTACCTCCGCCCACAGCTCGTCCAGGCCCGGGAGCTCCACCTTTGCGTCCGTCACGAAGGGCGATTATTGTTCGACGTGATGAATCGCTCGGGGAGGCAGGACCCCTGATTCCTGTCGGACACCACAGAGGATTGGTCGGTTGACCCGTCGGCGCCGGAGGCGCGGCGGGTTTTTTGTTGCAACGGAAGGAGTCACGAAGAGATGGCGAACCACCTGACGCCGGAGGAGCTGTCGAAGGAGCTGGGGATCGACCGCACGGAGGTCATCCGGGTCTGCGTGCAGGAGGGCGTGCCGATCTACCAGGGCAAGATCGACAAGACGCTCTTCCAGGCGCAGCTGCAGGCGCTCGGAGCCGCCCCGCAGCACCACTGAGCCGGCTACGGGCCCGTCTGCTCGAGTAGCTCGCGGGCCCGTCGAGCGGCCACGAGGTTCCCCTTCTGCTCGGCGATCCGGGCGGCCTCGCGGAGGACGGCTCGAGAGCCCTCGCCCCGCCCGGCCGACCGCAGGACGTTCGCGCGGCCGATCCGCGTGAGCCAGCGAAGATCGAGGAAGTCGGTCTCGTCCGCGAGGGCAACGGATTCGCAGGAGAGCTCCTCGGCCGCGTCGGCGTCCCCCTCCCGGGCGAGGATCTCCGCCCGGACGCTGCGGGACAACGCGTGCGAGTACCTGTCCTCGGCCCCGGCGGACTCCTCGCTCGCCCGGATGAGCTCCGCGGCCTCGTCGGCGCGGCCCACGAGCCAGACGGCCTCCGCCAGGAGCGCCGCGATCGTGGAGAGCCACGACAGCTCGCCGATCTCCCTCAGCTTGTCGTAGCCGGAGCGAAGCTCGCGCTCTGCGGCCGCCGGATCGTTCGCCAGCAGCTCGACCCACCCCGCGAAATGGGCGAGCGGGCCGGCCAGCCAGACCGTCAGCGCGACCTCTTCCAGCAAGGCCTTGGCGCGGCCGATCAGCGCCCGCGCCTCGTCGAAGCGGCCCTGCCCCGCCTCGAAGGTCGCCTGGGCGAGCAGCGCGCTCGCGGTCACCTTGTTGTCGCCCCGCGCCCGCCGCACGACCTCCTCGCAGCGCTCGAGGCCCTGCGCGGTCCGCGTCGGCCCGGCCCAGACGACGAGCGGAACCCACGAGAGGCTCTCCAGCTCGTCGCGGCGGTCGCCGGCCCTCTGCGCGTGCTCCGCGGCCTTCTCCCAGGCCTCCTCGGCGGCCGCGAACTGCGCCCGGACGAGGTGGACGAGCCCGAAGAGCGCCCACGCCTTCGCGAGCCCACGCTCGTCTCCCGCCGACTCGAACGCGGAAATCGCCTTGGCCGCTTCCGCCTGCGCCGTGTCGGCCCAGCCCTCGGGAGCCCACGAGATCTCGATCCAGAGCCCGAGGATGACCGCGTACGCCTCGAGGCTCGAGTTGCCGGAGGCGGACGCCGTCCTCCGCGTCTCGGCGACGACGTCCTGGAGGCCGGCGAAGTCCCCGGTCTCGAAGAGCGCAAAGGCCAGCTGGGGGAGGAGCTCCGCGCGCTCGGGGTCGTGCTCGGGCAGGAGGGCGGCCGCCCGGGACAGCAGCTTGACGGCCGCGGACATGTCACCGCGGCCGAAGGCCCTGCGCCCCGCCGAGGCGAGCACGGCCGCCGCGCGCGCACCCAGCTGCGCGGTGCGCTCGCTCGCCGAGCCGAGCTCGAGCAGCAAGCGCCTCGCCTGGTCGAGGTGGTAGCCGACGATCTCCTCGTACTCGCCGGACAGCTCCTTCGCCTCGCGCTCGACGAAGTCCGCGAACCGCCCGTGCAGCTCCGCCCGGTCCGCCTTCGGGATCGCGCTGTACGCGGCGTCCCGCATCAGGATGTGCGCGAAGCGGAACGACTCTCCGATCTCGGAGTAGTCGGGCTGCACGAGCTCCTTGCGCGAGAGCGCCTGGAGCTGCCGGAACACCGTCGGCCTGACTTCGGCCGGTGAGAGCCAGGCGACGGCCTCCCACGAGAACACGCGCCCCACGATCGCCGCCCGCTCGATCACCGCGCGCTCCTCCCGCTCGAGCCGGTCCAGCCGTGCCGTCAGAAGCGCCTGGATCGTGGGCGGGATCGCGAGCCCCGAGAGATCTCCGGCCACGGTCCACACGCCGTCGTCCCTCCGGAGGACGCCGTCGTCGACGAGCATCCGGAGCGTCTCCTCGACGAACAGGGGGTTCCCCTCGGCGACCTCGGCGATCCTCGCCCGCGCGTCGTCCTCGAGCTCGGCCCCGCCGGCGAGGTTCCCGATCAGGCCGTCGATCTCCTCCCCGCTCAGCGGCTCGAGCGAGACCAGCGTCGCGTTCGGCCTGGTGCTCATCCAGCCGGGGCGAAGCTCCAGGAGCTCGGGCCGGGCGAGGCACAACAGCAGGACGGGCGCCGTCCTGATGCGGTCGGCCAGGTACTCGAGCAGGTCGAGGAACGTCGGCTCGCCCCAGTGGATGTCGTCGAAGACCACGACCAGCGGCCGCTCCCTCCCGAGGTGCTCGAAGAGCTTCCTGACAGCCCAGAAGGTCTCCTGGATCCCCGGGGTGGCGACGCCGCCGCCGACGAGGCCGCCGAGCCGCTCGGCCACGAGCGCGGCGTCCTCGTCGCCCTCGAGCAGCTCTGAGATCCTGCGCTGCACGTGCTCGGCAGGGTCGCGGTCGTCGGTTCCCGTCGCGTCTCGCACGACGGCTGCGATCGGCCAGAAGGTGATGCCCTCGCCGTAGGGCAGGCAGCGCCCCCGAAGGACGCCGGCGTGGCCTCCGACCTTGGAGAGGAACTCGCCGCTCAGCCTCGACTTGCCCACGCCGGCGGCGCCCATCAGCGTCGCGAGCGCCGCCTCTCCCTCGCTCGCGCTTCGCGCCAGCGTCCGCTCGAGCAGCGAGAGCTGATCGCCGCGGCCGACGAGCGGTGAGTCGAGGCGGCGCGTCCAGCCGGGCGCGGACGGGTCGATGTCGAGCACCCGGAAGGCGCGAACGGGCTCGCTCTTCCCCTTCAGCGTCAGCGGCCCGACGTCCTCGGCCGAGACCGCTTCCCGCACGAGCCGGTAGGTGGGCTCTCCGATCAGGATCTCCCCGGGCCGCGCGGCGCTCTCGAGGCGGGAAGCGGTGTTCACCGTGTCTCCGGCGACGAACGACTGTCCGAGGCCCGGGTCCCCGGCGATCACCTCGCCCGTGAAGAGGCCCGTTCGGAACGCGAGCGCCACTCCCCAGCTCTCGCAGACCTCGTCGCTCAGGCGGTCGAGCCCCTCCCGCATCTCCTGCGCCGCGCGCACGGCCCGGAGGGCGTCGTCCTCGTGGACCTGCGGAACCCCGAAGACCGCCATCACCGCGTCGCCGATGAACTTCTCCACCACGCCGCCGTGGCGCTCGAGCACCACCTTCATCTCGTCGAAATAGCGGGCGACCAGCCGGCGCATGGCCTCGGGGTCCAGCTCCTGCCCCAGCCGCGTCGAGTCGGCGACATCCGAGAAGAGGACGGTCACGACCTTGCGCACCTCGGGATCGGGCGGCGGCGAGGGCGAGAGCCCGGCCGCGCACCGCCGGCAGAAGCGAGCATCCGCCTCGTTCTCGGCGCCGCACTGTGGACAGGTAAGGCTCACGCTCATCGACGGGACCATCCCTTCTGTGCGGGGCCCGAGCCGAGCCCGCCCAGCGAGCTGACGTCATTGTGTGCGCCCGCTTCGGC
Organism: Gaiellaceae bacterium; assembly: GCA_035455445.1. GTDB lineage: Bacteria > Actinomycetota > Thermoleophilia > Gaiellales > Gaiellaceae > AC-32. The sequence continues at coordinate 11,119 of DATIFC010000136.1, forward strand.
CCCTCGCAAGTCGGTGTGCGGCTTGACAAGCGGCACGCAACCGGGTACGTAGGCCCCCGTCCCGACCAGAAAGGGGGCCACGTGGCGAGACCACGGAGCTCAGCCGATGCCCGGAAGCGGGCGCTCGCACTCCTCGCCGAGGTGATTTCGGACCCGGGCAAGCGGAGGAGGTTCGCCGAACATCCGGAGAGGACCCTCAACGAAGAGCTGGGCGACGCGGCGAAGGACCTCCCGCCGAAGGTGCGCGCGTTCTTCAGCGACCTCACCTACGAGGAGCTGCGCGTGCTCGCGGACCTGCAGAAGACGATGAAGGGCGTGGACGGCCTCTTCGAAGAGGTGTCCACCGACGACGCCCCTGCCACGCTCGCGAAGCTCTAGGTGAGCACCGGGCAGGTCACGGCGTCCGGGCGGAGCGACTCGCTCAGGCGCAAGATCCGGCCGGTCCTGCCGCTGCTCGTGGCGGCGAGCGACCGGATCTGCTCCCACCCCCGCGCGCGCGAGGTTTACCCGGAGTACCTCCGCGTCTCGCACGGCATCCTCCGGGCGAGCGTCCCGCTGATGGAGACGGGACGCGACCGCGCCCTCACCCTCGCCCAGCACGACGCGGTGGCCGCCGGGGTGGCGGAGTACCTGGAGCATCACATCACCGAGGAGCTCGACCACGACGAGTGGCTGCTCGAGGACCTCGAGGTCCTCGGGGTCGACCGCTCGGCCGTGCTCGGCCGTCCCCCCGCCCCCTCGGTCGCCGCCCTGGTCGGGGCCCAGTACTACTGGATCCTCCACTACCACCCAGTCGCGCTCCTGGGCTACATCGCGATCCTCGAGGGCTATCCGCCATCGATGGCGATGATCGACGGCCTCGTGAGTCGCACGGGATACGACCGCAGCGCGTTCCGGACGCTGATCGCGCACTCCGAGCTCGACCCGGGTCACGGCGACGAGCTCGACGAGCTGCTCGACCGGCTCCCGCTCACGACCGAGCAGGCCGGCGTGGTGGGGCTGAGCGCGATCTCGACGGTCAGGCTGATCGCAGCCGTCTTCGACGAGGTCGCCGACGAGTTCGACGAGCCGGCCTAGCGGGCGGCTGCGCGCTTGCGCGTCGCCGGCTTCTTGGCGGCCGAGCCCTTCGCCTTGGCCCCGTCACCCGAGCCCGAGCGTGACTTCGACGCCGCGACGCTCTTGCGGAGCGCCTCCATCAGGTCGACCACCGGCGCCTCGGCGACCGGCTCCGGCTGCGCGATCTCCTCGCCGGCCAGCTTGGCCTCGAGCATCTCGCGCAGGTTCTCGCGGTACTCGCTGTGCAGGTCGCCCGGCTCCCACTCGCCCACGAGGCTGTCGATCAGCTGCCGCGCGAGGTCGAGCTCCGGCTCGCTCACGCCGATGCCCTCGACCGCCTCGTCGATCTCAGCCTGCGAGCGAACGTCTTCCTCGAGGAAGAGCGTCTCGAGCACGAGCGCGTCGCCCTTCGGCCGCACCAGGACGAAGTTCTCGTTGCCGCGGATGACCATGCGGCCGATCGCGGCCATGCCGGTCTCCTTCATGGCGTTCAGCAGCAGGACGTAGGGCTTGCGCTGTGCCTCGGCGTTCGACGGCGCCAGGAAGTAGGTGCGGTCGAAGAACATCGGGTCGACCTCGGCGAGGGGGACGAAGCGCGAGATCTCGATCGCGCGGGAGGTGTCGCGCTGGGCGATCGCCTCCAGGTCGGCGTCCTCGACGATCACGAACTGGCCCTTCGAGACCTCCCAGCCCTTGACGAGCTCGTCGTTCGGCACCTCGCGCTCGTGCACCGGGCACCAGCGCTTCTGCTTGATCGGCGTCTTGCACTCGCGGTGCAGCGTGCGGAAGGTCACGTCGGAGGCGCGGGCCTTCGGCGCCGTCGCGGGCGCGAGGCCGACCGGGATCGTGACCAGGCCGAAACTGAGTGATCCGTTCCAGGTAGTTCGCATAGGGCCGCTTTCGCTGGAGAAGTCTAGTGGGACCGGGCGGATTCGCCACTGCGGCCCCGTTCCCTTCCCCCGCGATCCGCAGCGTAAGCTGGCTCCGTGAGCAGGACGATCGGGCAGCTCTGGCACGACGCGGCCTCGGCGGGCCGGACGAACGCTGCCTACCTGGTCGAGGACGAAGACGGATGGCGTGATGTCTCCTGGGCCGAGGCGAACACGGCGGTCGAGGAGCTCGCGAACGGTCTGCTCGCGCTCGGCATCCGCAAGGGCGACGCGTTCGGGATCCTCGCCCAGACGAGCCTCGAGTGGGCGCTCTTCGACTACGCGCTGGGCCGCGTCGGCGCCGTCGGCGCGGCGATCTACGCGAACAGCTCGCCCCGCGACTGCCGCTACGTGCTCGACCACTCGGACGCCGTCGGCGTGCTGGTGGAGGACGAGGCGCAGCGGGCGAAGGTGGCGGACCTCGGTCTCGAGCACGTGCTCTCGTTCGCCGAGCTCGACGGGCTGCGCGCGCGCGGGCGGGAGCTGGCCGCGGCCGACCCGGAGGCGCTCGCCCGGGCGGAGGCGCAGGTCGACGAGGACGATCTCTTCACCTTCATCTACACCTCGGGCACGACCGGGCCGCCGAAGGCCTGCATGATCAGGCACCGCAACTACTACGAGATGGCGGCCTGCGTCGACCGCGTGCCCGAGTTCGCCATCTCGGACGACACGATGCTGCTCTACCTGCCGCTGGCACACAACTTCGGGCGGCTGATGCACCTCCTCGGCGCGCACATCGGCTACACGACCGCGTTCGTCTCCGATCCGCTGCGCATCGCCGAGGTGCTACCGGCGGTGAGGCCGACGCTGCTGCCGAGCGTGCCGCGTCTGTACGAGAAGGTGCACACGGCCGTGCTCGCGCAGTTCGAGCAGGTGCACGGCCCGCGCAGGCGGCTGCTCGACTGGGCCCTGCGCGTCGGGCGCGAGGTGAGCGAGCTGCGGCAGCGCGGCGAGCCGGTGCCCGTGGGGCTGGCGCGCAGGCACCGCATCGCCGACCGGCTCGTCTACTCGAAGATCAAGGAGCGCCTGGGCGGGCGGCTCCGCCTGGGTGTCTCCGGAGGCGCCCCGCTTGCCAGGGAGATCGGCGAGTTCTTCCACTCGATCGACATCCTGATCGTCGAGGGCTGGGGCCTGACCGAGTGCACGACGGCCGCTTCGGTGAACCGGCCGGGCCACTTCCGCTTCGGCACCGTCGGCCCCGCTCTGCCCGGCTTCGAGGTGCGCGCGGCGGAGGACGGCGAGCTCCTGATCCGCAGCGAGACCGTCTTCGCCGGCTACTACAAGGACGAGGAGGCGACCCGCGCGGTGCTCGGCGAGGACGGCTGGCTCCGCTCCGGCGACGTCGGCTCGATCGACGAGGACGGCTTCATCACAATCACCGACCGCAAGAAGGACATCCTCGTCACGGCCGGCGGCAAGAACGTCGCTCCCCAGAACCTCGAGAACGCGCTCAAGACGGCGCCGCTCGTCTCGCAGGCGCTCGTGCTCGGCGACCGGCGGCCCTACGTCGCCGCGCTGATCACGGTCGACCCCGCGGTCGCCGACGGGCTCTCGGAGCAGGAGCTTGAGGAGCGCGTCCGCGCGATCGTCGACGACGTCAACGCTGAGCTCTCCCGCTTCGAGCAGATCAAGCGCTTCCGCGTCCTCCCGCGCGACTTCAGCCTCGACGAGGGCGAGGTGACGCCGACGCTGAAGCTGAAGCGGCGCGTCGTCCAGGACCACTTCGCCGCCGAGATCGAAGCGCTGTACACCTCGTGAGCTAGTAACAGTCTGTTACTTGGAAGCCTGCGTGTGGCGCTGCGCGCCCGGGCCTAGAGGCGGCGGGCGCCGACGAATGTCGACGCGTACCAGCCGGTCATGCTCGAGATCTTGACCACGTCGCCGGTGTGCGGCGAGTGGATGAAGCTCCCGCCGCCGACGTAGATGCCGACGTGGCCGAGCCCGTCGAAGAAGACGAGGTCGCCGGGCTGCAGGTCACCGCGCGAGACCGGGCTGCCGTAGCCGTACTGCGCGTACGAGCTGTGTGGGAGCGAGACGCCGATCTTCGAGAAGACGTACATGACGAAGCCCGAGCAGTCGAAGCCGGCCGGTGAGGCACCGCCCCAGACGTACGGCGTGCCGAGATACTGCATCGCGATCCCCACGACGCCGCCGTAGCGCGCCGGCGGGGGAGCGGGCGTCGACGGCTGCGACGGGGCCGTGACCGGCACGGTCGGCGCGAGCGTCGCCTGGCGCTGGTCGGCCTGCTGCTGCGCGAGCTGCGCCTCGGCCTGCCGCTGAAGGGCTGCCTGGCGCGCGGCCTCGACCGCCTTGAGATGCGCAATCTCGCCGTGGATCGAGCTCAACAGCGCGCGGCGCTGTCCGAGCTGGCTCTCGATCGAGGCGCGGGCGGCGTTCCGCTGCGCGACGACCTGCACCTGCTCGCGGTGCGCGTGCTGGAGGAACCGCTGGCGATGCTGCACCTCGCGCCGGAGGTGCCGGACCTGGCGGAGCACGAGCGTGTCCTGCTGCGAGACACGGTCGGCCGCGTCCATGCGGCCGAGCATGTCGTCGAGGCTCGAGGCGCCGAGCAGCACGGCCAGGCCGGCGTTCTGGTCACCCGAGGTGTAGATGTCGACGAGGCGCTTCGAGAGCTGCACCTGCGCGCTCTTGAGGCTCTTCTTCGCCGACGCCAGCGCGACGGTGTTCGCGCTGAGGTCGTGCTTGATCCGGTTCAGCTTGACGTTCGCGAGGTTGTAGGCCTCGACCGCTCGCTCGAGACTGGAGTCCAGCTGCTGGATCTCCCCGAGCACGCTCTGAGCCTCCGCCTCCTTGGAGGCGACGGAGGGATCCGCGGTGGCGGATGCAGCGGTCAGCGCAGAGGCCAAAGCCAGGGCGATGACTAGTGCCGGCGCCTTTCGTCTGGCCGGGCCGGAGGGGGTCAGTAGGCCCGACAGGCGCCCTCGTGAGAGGGGCCGGTACGTCACAAGCACGGCACCCTAACAAGCCTGTCGGACGACCGCAAACCGCTTGCGTGGCCCAAATGGGCCAGTTGCCAGACCCTGTGCAGGACAGCACAAACTCGTGTGCTACGGTGCCGCGTCGTGCCGAGGCAGATGCGCACGCTGCGTTATTGGCCGGCGGTCCTCGGAGCCCTGCTGGCGCTCGTCGGGCTCGTTCCCGCAACCGTGGCCGCGGACTCCGCGTCGACCCTGCGCGGGCGCGCGTCGGAGCTCGCCCGCCAGAACCAGGATCTCGCCGCGCGCTCACGCGGAGCCGTGCTCGAGCTCTACTCGCTCGACTCCCGGCTGGCACGCGAGCGGGCTCGCCTGGTCGACCTGCGCGTCCGGACCGCGGCGGTGAAGGCCGACCTCCAGGTCGCGCGCACGCAGCTGCAGGTCGCCCGGCGGTCGCTCTCGCGAGCTCAGCTCTCGCTCGCGCGGCGGCTGGCCCTCCTCTACGAGCAGGGCGACTCCGACCCGCTCGCGGTCGTCCTCGGCGCCTCGTCGGTCGCCGACGCGCTCGGGAACGTGGACTCGATGAACCAGATCGCCGACCAGGATCGCGCCGTGATCGAGCAGACACGGCAGGCCGGACGTACCGCCGCGCGCCTCACGAGCACGCTTACGCGAAAGGCGCGCGACCTGCGCGCACTCACGGACGAGGCGGCGCAGTCCACCCTCGTGCTGGAGCAGGCACGCTCGCAGCGCGCCGGCTACCTGGCCGCCCTGGCCGGGCAGCGGAAGCTGAATACGTCGACGATCGCCGCCCTGCAGCAGCAGGCGCTCGCGGTGGAGGCGCAGACGCGGCAGGTCGCCGTGGCCGCGCCCACGCAGGTCGCACCGGGCGGCCGGACGATGACGGTCGTCGCAACCGGGTACTCGATCCACGGCCACACCGCCACCGGCGCGCCGACGGGCTGGGGCGTCGTGGCGGTCGACCCCGGCGTGATCCCGCTGGGCACACGGATCTCGATCCCCGGCTACGGCTCGGGCGTGGCCGCCGACACCGGCTCCGCCGTCCAGGGCGCGTCGATCGACCTCTGGTTCCCGACCGTCGCACAGGCGAACGCCTGGGGCCGGCGCACCGTCACGATCACGCTGCGCTGACTAGAATCTCCCCCTCGAAGGGGGTGGCTCTGAGCGAACCGGTTCAGATCGAGGACGGCCACAGCACAGGCAGCGTTCGCGTGCTGCTCGTCGACGACCACGACCTCTTCCGCACGGGCCTGCGCAACCTGCTCGAGGAGCGCGGCGTCCAGATCGCGGGCGAGGCCGGCCAGGGCGCGGACGCGGTGAGGCTCGTCCGCGAGCTCGCGCCCGACGTCGTCGTGATGGACCTGCACATGCCCGGCATGACCGGGATCGAGGCGATTCGCCAGATCCACGGCTTCGCGCCCCTCACGCGCGTGCTCGTGCTGACCATCTCCGACCAGGACGACGACGTCCTGGACGCGATCCTCGCAGGCGCCTGCGGCTACCTGCTCAAGGATGCCTCGGTCGACGAGCTGATCCGCGGGATCAGCGCCGCGGCCGTCGGGGAGTCGCTCGTCTCGCCCGCCATCGCCGGGAAGGTCCTGCAGCAGGTGCGGGCGACTGCGATCTCGCCCGAGGCGGCGGACACGATCCGCGCCGAGCTCTCCGAGCGCGAGCTCGACGTCCTGAAGCTGATCGCGGCGGGAAACGACAACGCCATGATCGCGGCGCAGCTCCACATCAGCCCGAAGACGGTCAAGAACCACATCTCGAACATCCTGATGAAGCTGCAGATCGAGAACCGCATCCAGGCCGCGGTCTACGCGGTCCGGAGCGGGATCGTCTAGCCGCCCGAGCGGACCGCGGTTGCGCGTGCGCGCAGCTGTGTGAGGGTCCCTCGTAGGCCCCTGAGCACGCTGGCGTTGCTGGAGAGCCGGTCGGAGAGCAGCGCGAGCTCCTTGGTCTTGAGCTCCTGGTTTCCGTCATGCAGCTCGCCGGCGAGCTCGGACATCCGCCGCTCCAGGCGCCAGCTCTCGGCCTCCAGCGCGAGCGCGTAGGCGTAGCCGTCGGTGAGCGTCCGCTCGAGGCGCGCGAGGGTCGCCGGCTCCTCCGTCCGGGCCGGCTCCGCGAGCAGCTCGTCGATCTGCTCGAGTAGGGCAGGGATCGCGTCGGGTGCCACAGTCAGCTCCGTGCCCGATTATCAGTCGGTCGAGCGGACCCCGACAAGGGCCGCGCGGCCTATCCCCCCGATCGGCTGGGCCCACCCTTGACGCCGGTACTGGCACTCCCAACAATGGTGCGGATGACCCGCCGCCGTCTGCCGGTCGTCGTGCTGCTTGCGCTCGTGCTCGCGGCGCCGGCCGGCGCCGGAGACTCGCCGCTCGCCGGTCGGCTGGCCCGCGCGCTCGTCGTGCCGCACGTATCGCAGGCGCGCACCGCCGCCGTCGCAATCGACCTGCAGACCGGCCAGACCGTCTTCTCGGAGCACGAGACCCTGCCGCTCGCACCCGCCTCGAACGAGAAGCTCGCCGTCGCCTACGCGGCCCTGGTGACGCTCGGCCCGGCCTTCCGCTTCGAGACGGACGTGCTCGGCCGCGGGGAGCAGGACGGGGCGACGTGGCGCGGCAGCCTCGTCCTCGTCGGCCACGGCGACCCGACGCTCTCGAGCGCCGACCTGGCCGTGCTCGCCCGAGAGGTGCGCGCCGCCGGCATCCGCCGCGTCACCCGCGGCGTCTTCGGCGACGAGTCGTTCTTCGACGCACGCCGCACCGGTGCGGGCTGGAAGTCGTGGTTCTACGTCAACGAGTGCCCGCCGCTGTCGGCGCTCACGGTCGACCGCGGCCGCTACGACGGCCGCACCTCCGGCCGGCCCGCGCTCGCGGCCGCGCTGCTCTTCCGCGACGCGCTGCGCCGCGCGGGCGTCGCGGTCGGCGGCGCCGGGCTCGGGAGACAGCGCGACGACGACGTGCCGCTCGCCGCCGTCGAGTCGGCGCCGCTGTCGCAGGTGGTCGCGTGGATGGGCCGAGTGAGCGACAACTTCACCGCGGAGATCCTGCTGAAGCAGCTCGGCGCCGCCGACGGCGCCGTCGGGACGAGCGCGCGCGGGGCGGCGGTAGTCCGCGCGGCCCTGGCGGACGCCGGCGTGCCGCTCGCTGGCCTGCGGCTCGTCGACGGCTCCGGCCTCTCCTCGCTCGACCGGCTGACGGCCCGCTCGCTCGCCGCCCTCCTGCGCGCAGCCTGGGCCGATCCCGACGTTCGCCCGTACCTGCTGGCCGCCCTGCCCGTCGCCGGGGTCAGCGGCACCCTCTCCGACCGGATGCGCCGCCCGCCCGCGCGGGGCCACGTGCAGGCCAAGACCGGCACCACGAGCCTCGCCTCGGCGCTGTCGGGCTACGTCAGGCGCCGCTACGTCTTCTCGGTACTGCAGAACGGCAGCCCGGTCTCGTCGTACTGGGCCCGCCGGGCGCAGGACCGCTTCGCCACGCTGCTAGCCGCGCAGTAGCTTCTCGAGCTCCGCCTCGTCGAGCACCTGCACGCCCAGCTGCTCGGCCTTGGCGAGCTTCGAGCCCGGGCTCTCGCCGGCGATCACGCCGGTCGTCTTCTTCGAGACGGAATCGGCGACCTTGGCTCCCTTCGCCTCCAGCGCCTTGCGCGCCTCGTCACGGCTGAAGCCCTCGAGCGTGCCCGTGATGACGTACGTCGAGCCGCTCAGCGGCCCTTCGACCGGCCGCTCCTCCGGGCCGGCCTCGAAGCGCAGGCCGAGCTCCTTCAGCTCGCCGACGAGCCTGAGGTTCTCCTCGTCCGCGAACCACTCGGCGATCGCCTCGGCCCGCTCCGGCCCGATCCCCTCGACCTCCTGGATCTCCTCCTGGGACGCGGCGGCGAGCTTCTCGACGTCGCCGAAGTGCCGCGCGAGGTTCTGCGCCGTCACCCAGCCCACGTCGGGAATGTTGAGCCCGAGCAGCACGCGCGAGAACGGCGTCCGCGTCGAGCCCTCGATCGCGTCGATCGCCTTGGACGCGCTGACCTCCGCGAAGCCGTCGAGCTCGAGCAGCTGCTCCTTCGTCAACCGGTACAGGTCCGGGAGGGAGCGGACGAGGCCGAGCTCCCAGAGCCGGCGCATCAGCTGCTCGCCCACGCCGTCGATGTCCGCGGGGCCCTGCACCCAGTTGATCAGCGTCTCCAGGCCACGCGAGGGACACGCCCGGTTTGGGCAGCGGTGCATCGCCTCACCCTCGGGCTTGACGATCTTTTCCCCGCAAAGCGGGCACTTCTCGGGCATCCGGAACGGCTTCGTCCCCCTCGCGTGCGGGCCTGCAGGGCCCACGACCTGCGGGATCACGTCGCCCGCGCGCTGGACGATCACGCGATCGCCCTCGCGGATGTCCTTGCGGTTGATGTCCTCCTCGTTGTGGAGCGTCGCCCGAGAGACCGTGACGCCGCCGACCTGCACCGGCTCGAGCATTGCCCACGGGTTGAGCGCTCCGGTGCGGCCGACGCGGATGGCGATCTTCAGCAGCTTCGTCTCCGCGGTCATAGGCGCCCACTTGAAGGCGCGCGCCCAGCGGGGCCGCGAGTGCAGCGCGCCGAGCACCGCCTGCTGCTCGAGCGAGTCGACCTTGATCACGATCCCGTCGATCTCGTAGTCGAGGTCGGCGCGCCTGCGCTCCCACTCGCTGCAGCGCCTCGCGACCTCCTCGATCGTCTCGAGCCGCTCGGTGAACGGGTTCGTCCGGAAGCCGTGGTCGCGCAGCCACTCGAGCTCCTCCCAGTGCGAGGCCAACCGCACGCCCTCGAGCGCGCCGAGGCCGTAGACCCACACCGAGAGTGGCCGAGAGGCGGTGATCGACGAGTCCTTCTGCCGCAGCGAGCCGGCTGCCGCGTTGCGCGGGTTCGGGGCCAGCTTCTGCCCGAGCTCGGCGATGCGCGCGTTCAGCTCCCGAAAGCCCGAGAGCGGCATGTAGACCTCGCCGCGTACCTCGGCCACCGAGGGCAGGCCGTCGCCGCGCATCTTCAGCGGCACCGAGGGGATCGTGCGAAGGTTGACCGTCACGTCCTCGCCCTGGACGCCGTCGCCTCGGGTCGCTCCGCGCGTGAGCACGCCGTCCTCGTACGTGAGGTTGATAGCGAGGCCGTCGATCTTCGGCTCGATCACGTAGGCGACGGGCTCGTCGGAGTCGAGCCGCTTGCGCACGTCCTCGGCCCACTTGAGCAGGCTCTGGTCGTCGGTGACCTTCTCGAGCGAGCCCATCGGCGTCAGGTGCTGCACCTTCTGGAAGCGCTCGCTGGGCGGCGCGCCGACCCGCTGCGTCGGCGAGTCGGGCGTGATCAGGTCGGGGTGCTCCTCCTCGAGCGAGCGCAGCTCGTCGTAGAGCCGGTCGTACTCAGCATCGGAGATCTCGGGGTCGTCGAGGACGTGGTAGCGGTAGAGGTGGTGGTCGATCTGCTCGCGCAGCTCGTCCAGCCGCTGCTGCGCGTCCTTCTGCGTGCGCGTCGCCATTTGAGCCGATCCTACCCAGGGCCTAGCATGGCGCCGTGCGCGCCGTCCTCGTCGCAGTCGTCACCCTCGCGCTCGCCGCGCCGGCGCAGGCGATCCTGGTCCAGTTCCGGACCCCGAGCTCGAACATCGGCTGCGTCTACAGCTCCGAGCCGGGAAACGGCGGGCCGTACCTGCGCTGCGACGTCCTCAGCGGCCTCAGGCCGAAGCCGGCCAAGCGTTGCAGCCTCGACCTGACCGGCTTCGAGATGCGCCCGCGTGGCCGCTCGACGGTGGTCTGCGCCGGAGACACGGCCGTGAACAGGCGCGCGCGGGCGGTGCGCTACGGCACGACCTGGGCACGCGGGGGTTTCACGTGCGCCTCGAAGCGTGCCGGCCTGCGCTGCCGCAACCGTGCGGGCCACGGGTTCTTCCTCAGCCGAGCCCACTCGTACCGCTTCTAGCAGCGCACCCCGGGGTCAGGTCTTGCGCTGCCACATTTCGGCAGATGGCGCACATTCGGCTCGATGTCGGCACGAAGTCGTTACGCGCATGCCGCAATGCAAGATCTGACCCCGGGTCTAGTAGCGGATCGAGACTAGGTAGAGGCCCCACGGCGGGGCGGTCGTGCCGGCCTCGCTTCGCTCGCGGCCCTCGAGCAGCGCCGCAAGCTCCTGCGGGGAGCGCTCCAGCATCGTGCCGACGAGCGTCCGCACCATGTGGCGCAGGAACGAGTCGGCCGTGAGCTCGAGCTCGAGCGCGTCGCCGCGACGGTGCCAGGCCGCGGACTCGACGACGCGGACAAAGACCCGGTGCTGCGTCTCGGTGGGCGTGAAGGCCCGGAAGTCGTGCTCGCCGAGGAGCAGGTCGGCGGCCTGCGCGAGCTGCTTCTCGTCCACCGGGTACGGATACCACCACGATCGCCGCGCCTCGAAGGGCGAGCGCTCGCGCCTGCGGTAGAGGCGGTAGCGGTAGCTCCGGGCTCGCGCAGAGTGGCGCGCGTGGAACTCCGGCGCCGCCTCCTCCGCGGCGATCACCGCGACGTCGTCAGGCAGCTCCGCGCTCAGCGCCGCCGCGGCACGGTCGGGAGGCGCTCCGCCCTCGACCTCGACGGAGGCGACCTGGCCGAGCGCGTGGACGCCGGTGTCGGTGCGGCCCGCGACGGCCAGCTCGGACCAGCGCGGATAGACGCTTACGAGCGCCTCCCGCAGCACGCCCTCGACCGTCCGGTGCCCCGGCTGCGCGGCCCAGCCGCGGAAGCCGGTGCCGTCGTACTCCAAAGTCAGCCTCAGCCGCACGTCAGGAGCCCCTCACCATCATTGTAAGGTATTCCTTATGCTCTAGTGATTTGCGGATCTTCTGATACACTCTAGTCATGACCGTCGCCCAGACCTTCCTCCTGCAGCGCGTCCAGCCGGCCCTCACCGGCCTGATCGACGGGTCGCTCTCGACGATCGCGCCGATCTTCTCGGTCGCGCTCTACACGCACGAGCCGCACGCGGCCTTCATCGCGGGAACGGCTACGGCGATCGCGGCCGGGATCAGCATGGCGTACTCGGAGGGGCTCTCGGACACCGGCGAGCTGACCGGACGCGGGAAGCCGCTCGCGAGAGGCGCGATCACCGGGCTCGGCACGTTCACGGGAGGAATCCTGCACACGCTGCCCTTCCTCATCCCGCACTACCGCGCGGCGCTCTTCCTCGCGGGCGTCGTGGTCGTCTTCGAGCTGGTCGCGCTCGCGTGGCTCCGCTGGCGCTTCTTCCGGACGAGCTTCGTCGGCTCGCTCGGCTACGTGACCCTGGCGGGGATCGTGATCGGCGCCGTCAGCGCGACACTCGGCGTCGTGGGCTGAGGCGTCGTCGTTCCGGGGTCGCTTGCGACGCCCTCGAGGAGGGCGTGCCGGCTTTGCCGGTGCGGCCGTTCAAGGGTCGGCGCGGCGTTCTAGCCGGCGGCTTCGGCCTCGACCGGCTCTTCCTCGCGCTCGCGGCGCCGGGGCCGCTCGGCGGGCGGCTCGGGCAGGAAGTCGACGAGCTCGAGGTAGACCATCTCGGCAGCGTCGCCGGGGCGCGGGCCGATGCGGATGATTCGCGAGTAGCCGCCCGGTCGGTCGGCGAAGCGGGGCCCGACGTCGCTGAAGAGCTTGTGAACGACGTCCTGGGAGCGCAGGAAGGCGAGGGCCTGCCGCCGCGCGTGTACGCCGCCACGCCTACCGAGCGTGATCATCTGCTCGGCGATCGGCTTGACCTCCTTGGCCTTGGCCGCGGTGGTCTTGATGCGGCCGTGCTCGATCAGCGCGCTCGTCAGGTTCGCGTAGAGCGCCTTGCGGTGCGAGGCGTCGCGGCCCAGCTTGCGTCCGGAGCGGTGGTGCCGCATGGCCTCAGGCCGGGGGCCCTTCCTCCCCGCGCAGGTTCAGCCCGTGCGTCGCGAGGGTCTCCTTGACCTCCTCGATCGACTTCTTGCCGAAGTTCGGGATCGCGGCAAGCTCGTTCTCCGTCTTCGTGACGAGGTCGCCGATCGTCTCGATGCCGACGCGCTTCAGGCAGTTGTACGAGCGGACGCCGAGCTCGAGCTCCTCGATCGGGAAGTTCTCCATCCCGCCCGCGAGCGAGACGGCGGCCGACTCGCCGGCGCCGTCGGCCCCGGTCGCGGCGCTCTCGCCGAAGCCCTCGATCTTCTCGAGGTCGGTGAAGATGGCGAGCTGCCGGATCAGGATCTCGGCCGCCTGCCCGATCGCGTCCTTCGGATCGATCGAGCCGTTCGTCGTGACGTCGAGGATGAGCTTGTCGTAGTCGGTGCGTTGACCGACGCGCGCCGCCTCCACGTCGTAGGCGACGCGGTTGATCGGCGAGAACATCGAGTCGACCGGGATGACGCCGATCGTGTGCGCCTGACCCCGGTTCCCCTCGGCGGGGACGTAGCCGCGGCCGCGGCCGATCGTCAGCGTCACCTCGAGGCGGCCCTTGGCCGAGAGGTTCGCGATCTCGAGGTCCGGGTTGAGGATCTCGAGGTCGGCGGGGCTCTCGATGTCGGCGGCGGTGACGGTGCCCTCGCCCTTGGCGGTCAGGCGCACCTCCACCTCCGGCGAGTCGCCGTGCAGCACGCAGACGAGCTGCTTGAGGTTGAGGATGACGTCGGTGACGTCCTCGCGGACGCCCGGCAGGGTCGTGAACTCGTGCGCGACGCCCTCGAGCTTGACCGAGGTGACCGC
>DATIFC010000137.1:0-6610 GCA_035455445.1 Gaiellaceae bacterium
CTTCGGCCACCTCGAAGTGACGGCCGGTTCCGCTACACTTGCGCCCTCGCCCAACCCCTCGCGAAACAGGATCGCCCCATGAGCTCGAACGAACTGGAACTGACCGCCCAAGCCCTCGTCGCCCCCGGAAAGGGCATCCTCGCCGCGGACGAGAGCCACGGCACCATCGAGAAGCGCTTCAAGGGCATCGCCGTCCTGAACACGGAGGAGAACCGGCGCGACTACCGCGAGATGCTCTTCCGCACGAAGGGCGCGGGGGAGTTCATCTCGGGCGTGATCCTGTTCGACGAGACGATCCGGCAGAAAGCGAAGGACGGGACTCCGTTCACGAAGGTGCTCGCCGCGCAGGGCATCCTCCCCGGAATCAAGGTCGACAAGGGCGCGAAGCCGCTTGCGCTCGCGGAGGGCGAGACGATCACCGAGGGCCTCGACGGGCTGCGTGGACGGCTCGAGGAGTACCGGGAGCTGGGCGCGCGCTTCGCGAAGTGGCGGGCGACGTACTCGATCCGCGACGGCCTGCCGAGCGACTACTGCGTCTGGACGAACGCACACGCGCTCGCGCGCTACGCGGCGCTCTGCCAGGAGGCGGGGCTGGTGCCGATCGTCGAGCCGGAAGTGCTGCAGGACGGGACGCACACGATCGAGGAGAGCTCCAAGGCGACCGGGCGCGTGCTGCAGGCGGTCTACGTCGAGCTGCACGACCAGCGCGTCGACCTGCGCGGCACGCTGCTGAAGCCGAACATGGTGCTCTCGGGCTACGACGCGGCCGACCGCGCCGGTCACGAGGACGTCGCGCGGGCGACGCTCGACTGCTTCTACCGCCACATCCCGGCGGCGGTGCCCGGGATCGTGTTCCTCTCCGGGGGCCAGACCGACGAGGACGCGACCGCCCACCTGAACGCGATGAACGCCATGGGGCCGCACCCGTGGGAGCTGTCGTTCTCGTACGGCCGTGCCCTCCAGGCACCCGCGCTCAAGGCGTGGGGCGGGAAGGCGGAGAGCGTCGAGGCCGCGCAGCGGGCGTACTACCACCGGGCGAAGATGAACGGCGCCGCCCGCACGGGGATGTACGCGCCGGAGATGGAGACCGCGGCGGTCGCCTGAACCGCTGAACACGTAACAGACTGTTACTTGCACCGGGAACGCCGGAGCCCGTGGCGCGCCTTGGGTCCTGGGCCTCTTAGTAACAGACTGTTACTTGGAAGGGGCGCGGCGCTAGCGGACGAGCTTGCCGCTCGGGCGGACGACCAGCCAGCGGCCGCCGTACTCGAGCACGTCCTGGCAGAGGATCTGCCCGGGGCGCCTGTCGCCGACGTAGTAGTAGAGCGGCCGCCCCGCGTAGGTGACCTGGCGCCGGCCGTTCCTCCGCTTCACCGTCCCGAGCAACCCGCGGCGCAGGCCAACGCCGGCCCGAAGCGGCCGCTTCGGCGCGAGGTAGGGCGGCCACGCCCTCGCGCAGGCGCCGTAGCAGGCGCTCCGGCCGTGGTCACGCGTGAAGGCGTAGACCGCGAACCCGCGCCCGTCGTAAAGCACCTTGCCGTAGGCCGACGGCCCGGCCTTCAGCGTCGATGGCGCCGCGGCGGTCGCGGGCGCGACGAGCGAGAGAGCGAGAGCGAGCACGAGCGGCGCGAGCCTCATGCGAAACAGTCGCGCGCGATCGCGGGGCGTTACGCGCTCAGCGGTACTCGCGGCCGCTGAAGCGCTCGAGCTTGTCGAACGCGTGCGTCGCCTCGATGCGGCGCACGGTGCCGCTGCGCGAGCGCATCACGATCGAGTCCGTGACCGCGCCCCCGCTCAGGTAGCGCACGCCGCGCAGCAGCGCTCCGGAGGTGACGCCCGTCGCGGCGACGAAGACGTCCTCTCCCGAGACGAGGTCGTCGGTCGTGAGCACGCGGTCGAGGTCGAAGCCGGCGTCGACGAGCGCCCGGCGCTCCTCGTCGTTGCGCGGCCAGAGCTTCCCCAGGACGCCCCCGCCGACGCACTTCAGCGCGGCCGCGGCGATCACACCCTCGGGCGTGCCCCCGATCCCCATCAGCAGGTCGACGCCGGTCGCCGGCTGGGCGGCCGCGATCGCGGGCGCGACGTCGCCGTCCGGGATCAGGTGCACCTTGCAACCCGTCTCGCGCAGCTCGTCGATCAGCGCCTCGTGCCGGTCGCGCTCTAGCACGATCACCGAGACCTCGCTCGGCCTCCTGCCCTTCGCGCGCGCCACGCGCTCGACGTTCTCGCGCGGCGGCGCCTCGATGTCGACGACGTCGATCGCCTCGGGCCCGGTCGCGATCTTGTCCATGTAGACGGCCGCTCCGGGGAAGAACATCGAGCCGCGCTCGGCGAGGGCGATCACCGCGATCGCGTTCGGCTGGCCCTTCGCGGTCAGCCTCGTCCCCTCGAGCGGGTCGACGGCGACGTCGACCGCCGGGCCGTTGCCGTCACCGACCTCCTCGCCGTTGAAGAGCATCGGCGCCTCGTCCTTCTCGCCCTCGCCGATCACGACGACGCCGTCCATCGAGACCGTGTCGAGGATCGCCCGCATACCGTCGACGGCGGCCTGGTCGGCGGCCTCCTTGTCGCCGCGGCCGATCCAGCGGCCGGCGGCGAGGGCGCCCGCCTCCGTCACGCGCACGAGCTCGAGCGCGAGGTTGCGGTCGGGGCGGTTACCCGCCGTCGCTGTGTCGGCCGAAGCCGCGGGCCGCGCCATCGGGCGCGATCCTACATCCGTTCCGGCGCCTCCACCCCCACGAGATCGAGGCAGCGCGCGAGCACGCCCTGCGTCGCCACGCAGAGGGAGAGCCGGAACGCCTGCGCCTCGCTCTCGAGCACGCGGTGGTGGTGGTAGAAGCGGTGGAAGTCGTCCGCGACCCGGATCGCGTACGTCGGGATCGCCTGCGGCCCCCGGCGCTCGGCCGCCTCCGCGGCGATGCGCGGGAAGTCGGCGAGGCGCTTGACCAGGTCGCGCTCCTCCGCCTCCGGCCTGTGGCCGCCCAGCTCCGCCGAGGCCTCGGCCTCACCGGCGTTGCGCCTGATCCCGGCGATGCGCGCGTGCGCGTACTGGACGTAGTAGACGGGGTTCTTCTCGCTGCGCTCGGCCGCGAGGTCGACGTCGATCTCGATCGTCTGGTCGGGGCCGCGGTTGACGAGGAACCAGCGGGCTGCGTCCACGCCGACCTCGTCCATGAACTCGTCGAGGAAGACGACGTCGCCGCGGCGCTTCGACATCTTCGCCTGCTCCCCGCCGCGCGTCAGGTGGACGAGCTGGTAGAGCAGCACCTCGACGCGCCCGGGGTCGTAGCCGAGCATGCGCGCGATGGCGGCGTACCACTTGCGCGTCCCGTGGTGGTCGGCGCCGAGCACGTACAGCGCTCGGTCGAAGCCGCGCTCGAGCTTGTCCACGAGGTAGACGACGTCGGCGGCGCGGTACGTCGGGGCGCCGCCCTGGTCGGGCGAGCGGATCAGCACCCGGTCCTCGTCGTCGCCGTAGGAGGACGAGCGCGCCCAGACCGCGCCCTCCTGCTCGTACGTGTCCAGCCGCGGCAGGAACTCGTCGAGCCGTGTCTCGAGCTCGCTCTGCTTCGCCCACGAGTCGAAGTGGATCCGGAAGCGCTCGAGGCTCGCCTCGATCCGGGCGAGCATGGCCGGCACCGGGTCGCCCTCCCGTGCGGCCAGCTCTCTGACGTAGTCGCCGTGGTAGCCCTCCTCCGGCGGCTCCTCGCCGCGGCGCACCGCCTCGACCGACGCGCGGAAGCGCTCCATCTGCGCGCCGGCGTCGTTGTAGTAGTACTCGCGCTCGACCTCGTGCCCCGCGAAGGCGAGCAGGCGCGCGACCGAGTCGCCGATCGCGCCGTTCCGCGCCGATGCGACGGTGATCGGGCCCGTCGGGTTCGCCGAGACCATCTCGACCTGCACCTTCTCCGGGCGCTCCGCCGGGCCGCCGCCGTAGCCGGTGCCCGCGTCGACGATCTCGCCGAGCGCCTCGCCGAACCACCCGGGCGCGAGCCACAGGTTGACGAAGCCGGGCCCCGCCACCTCCGCGCGGTCGACCTCGTCCAGCTCCATCGCCTTCGCCGCCAGCTCCTCGCCGAGGTCCCGCGGCGAGCGGCGCTGGACGGGTGCCAGCTGCATGGCGACGTTCGTCGCGTAGTCGCCGTGCCCGGGGTCGTTCGGCCGCTCGAGCTCCACCGGCGCGCCGGCGAGCTCCGAGAGGCGCGCCTCCAGCCGCGCGACGGAGTCAGGCAACGGCTTCGGTCGGAGAGAAGAGCTCCTCGAGGCGGCGCAGCTCGTCCGGCGCGCCCGCCGCGATCATCACGTCGCCGACCTCGAGCGCCGCGTCAGGCATCGGCGTCGCGTCGAAGGTCCCGTCGTGCTTGCGCAGGGCGACGATCATCGCTCCCGTCGCCTCGCGGATCCGCAGGTCGCGAATCGTCTTGCCTGCCTCGCGGCAGCTCTCCTTGACCTCGATCTCCTCGAACAGCAGGTCGGGGCCGCCGCTCGTCGAGACGATGTCGAGGAAGGCCGCCACCTGCGGCCGCAGCACGAGCTTCGCCATCTCCTTGCCCGCGGTCGAGTAGGGCTGGACGACCCGGTCGGCGCCCGCGAGCAGCAGCTTCTTGGCCGCGTCCTCGTCGGAGGCGCGCGCCACGATCAGCAGCTCCGGCCGGGCGTCCCGGGCCGAGAGCGTGATGTAGAGGTTGTCCGCGTCGGAGTCCGACGAGGCGACGAGCCCCGTCGCCCGCTCGAGCCCGGCCTCGCGCAGGTCCTCGTCCTCGGTGCCCGTGCCCTCGACGTAGAGGTCGTCGGCCTCGCGCGCGGCCGCCAGCGCGTCGTCGCTGAAGTCGAGCACGACGAACGGCACGCCCTCGTGACGGAACTCGGCCGCGATCCGGCGGCCCACGCGCCCGTATCCGCAGATGATGTAGTGGTCGCTCAGGTGCTCGATCGTCTTCCGCCTCCTCCGTTCGGCCAGCGCACCCGTCCACACGCCGCTCGCGATCCCCTCGACGAGGACCGTGGCGACGTAGGCAAAGATAGTCAGGCCGGCGAGAACGAGCACGATCGAGATCGCCCGCGAGGCGTCGTTCGGCGGCACGGTGTCGAGCCCGGTGAGCGACGTCGTGACGATCGTCCGGTAGAAGGACTGCATCCACGACTCGTCGATCGACTCGTGGAAGGCGATCGTCCCCCCGAGCATCAGGGCCAGGAGCGCGATGACGGCCGCCGCCACCCGGCGCGCGGTGAGCGACTCCAACACCGGGGTAGTATCCCCACCAGTGGAAGGCGAAGGCGAAGGCCAGGAGCGCCAGCTCAACATCCATCTCGACCCGGAGCACCTCGCCGGCGTCTACTCGAACTTCGCCAACATCAGCTTCTCCGACTACGAGTTCACGCTGACCTTCGCGCGCATCGACCACGAGGTCGAGGAAGGCGACGTCCCCGGCGTCGTCGTCGCCCGGGTGAACATGTCGACCCGCTTCATGCGCGAGCTGCTCGACGCGATGCAGGACTCGTGGTCGAAGTGGTCGTCGCGCGAGGGCATCCGGAACCTCCCGGAGACGCCCGGGAACGACGGCTAGCGGCTCCGCTCCCCGAAGGCACGCGCCAGCGCGATGCGCTGCACCACCGTCGGGTGGTCGTCGAGCATCAGGTACGACCAGAGCGGCGGGTTCGGCTGGATCAGGTCGTAGCGCGTGAACTTTCGGAAGAGGCTCTCGGCCGAGGCCGGGTCGCGCGTCGCCCGCAGTGCCGACCAGTCCGCCTCCGCCTCGTAGCGGCGAGAGACCGCGTTCCCGAAGGGCGTGATCACGAGCCCGATCAGCGCCAGCACGAGCAGCGCGTACGGCACCACCTCGGGGCGCTCCAGCCCGCCGCGGCGGCGCGTCGCCCACTCGAGCACGAGGAACCCGGGCACGGTCAGCAGCAGCGACCACGCGAGGCCCTTCCAGATGTGGCGGTGCGCGACGTGGCCGAGCTCGTGCGCGACCACGAGCTCGATCTCGCGGTTCGTGAAGCGACCGTCGAAGAACGTGTCCCAGACGAAGATGCGCGCCGAGGGCCCGATTCCCGTCGTGAAGGCGTTCGCGGCGGTCGTCTGGTCGCTCATCTTCTGGATCCGGATCGGCGTGCTCGCCACCCCCTCCTTGCGGGCGAGCTCGCGGATGCGCGCGTTCACCGCGGTGTGGTGGGGCGACCGGGTCCCGATCGTCTCCACGTACGGCAGGACGAGCACGAGCGCGGCGCCGAGGATGGTGAAGAGCGGCGCCGCGACGAGCCACCAGCGCCGGCCGAAGCGCCCGGCGAGCAGGAGCAGGATCGTGAGCGCGATCGTCAGGCCGACCACCTGGCTGACGAGGCCCGGCCACTGCTCGAGCGCCCACGAGACGTAGCCCTGCCGCTCGAGCTGGTAGCGCCGTCCCCACCAGAGCGCGATCGCGCCGATCGGCAGCCCGACGGCCCAGGTGCCGAGCGTGGTGACCGTCCCGACCATGATCCCGGTGGCAACACGGCCGAGCTGCCAGGCCGCCGCGATGCGCGGCCCGAGCCTCGTGAAGAGCACGAGCGCCGCCAGCGTCACGACCACGCCCGCGACCCAGAGCCAGCGCAGGACGCCGTCGTAGCG
>DATIFC010000138.1:0-12207 GCA_035455445.1 Gaiellaceae bacterium
TCCGGCTACGACGGCACGACGGTCGCGGCCGACGCCTGCTTCATCGCGAAGCACGCGACCGGCCGCTCCAAGGTCGTCGTCACCGAGGCGACGAGCCCGCAGGTGCGGCAGGTCGTCAAGACGTACGCGCCCGGGTTCGGGCTCGAGGTCGTCGAGGTGCCGCACCGCGACGGCGCGACCGATCCCGGCGAGCTCGCCGGGGCGGCGGCCGACGCCGCGTGCGTGATCTTCCAGCAGCCGAACTTCTTCGGCGTGCTGGAGCCCGCGCCCGACCTCGCCGCCACCGCGAACGAGGCGGAGGCCCTGGCGGTGGCGCACGTCGACCCGATCTCGCTCGGCGTGCTCGAGGCGCCCGGCAACTACGGCTGCGCGATCGCGATCGGCGACGGGCAGCCGACGGGCAACTACCTCTTCTACGGCGGCCCGCACTACGGCTTCCTCGCCGCGCGCAACGAGTTCATCCGCCGGATGCCCGGCCGCATCGTGGGCGAGACCACTGACGCCGCGGGCGAGCGCGGCTATGTCCTCACCCTCCAGACGCGCGAGCAGCACATCAGGCGCGAAAAGGCGACCTCCAACATCACCACCAACCAGACGCTGCTCGCGCTGGCGGGGCTCGTCTACCTCTCGTGGCTCGGGCCGGAGGGTCTCAGGGAGGTGGGGGAGGCCTGCACCGCGCTCGCCGAGCACGCGAAGGAGCGCCTCGGCCGCGAGCTTGCGTTTGCCGGCAGGACAACATTCAAGGAGTTTGCCGTCCGCGTCGGACGGCCCGCCCAGGAGGTCGTCCGCGAGGCGCGTGCACGCGGCGTGCACCCCGGCTACGTCCTCGGCCGCGACTACCCCGGGATGGACGACGTGCTGCTCGTCGCGCTGACGGAGAAGCGGAGCCAGGACGAGATCGACCGGCTGGCGCGCACGCTCGACGAGGTGGGTGCGTGAAGCTCCTCTACGAGAAGTCCAGGGAGGGCCGCCGGGCGGGTCGGCCGCCGCAGCCGGGGCTCGCCGTTCCGGAGCTGCCGGGCGAGCTGCGCCGCGCCGAGCCGCCGCGGCTACCGGAGCTCGCCGAGCCCGACCTCGTCCGCCACTTCACCGAGCTCTCGACCCGCAACTTCGGCGTCGACACCGGCTTCTACCCGCTCGGCTCCTGCACGATGAAGCACAACCCGCGCGTGAACGAGCGCCTGGCGTCGCTCCCGGGCTTCCGCGACCTCCATCCCCACCAGGAGGCGGAGGGCGCGCAGGGCGCGCTGCGAGTCTGCTGGGAGCTGCAGGAGGCGCTCGCCGAGATCACCGGCCTCGACGCCGTCTCGCTGCAGCCGGCTGCCGGGTCGCAGGGCGAGGTGACGGGGCTGATGCTGTTCCACGCCTACTTCGCCGACCGCGGCGAGGGCGAGCAGCGGCGCAAGGTCGTGATCCCCGACACCGCCCACGGCACGAACCCGGCCAGCGTGACGATGGCCGGCTACGAGCTCACGCACGTGAAGACCGACCCGCGCGGGAACATCGACGTCGACGACCTGCGCGAGAAGGTGGACGAGCAGACGGCGGGGCTGATGCTCACGAACCCTTCCACGCTCGGCCTCTTCGACGAGAACATCGAGGAGATCGAGCGCATCTTCCACGGGGTCGGCGCGCTCATGTACTACGACGGCGCGAACCTGAACGCCGTCTGCGGGATCTCGCGGCCCGGCGACATGGGCTTCGACGTCGTCCACATCAACCTGCACAAGACGTTCTCGCAGCCCCACGGCGGCGGGGGGCCGGGCGGCGGGCCGATCGCCGTCGGAAAGCGGCTGGAGCCGTTCCTGCCCGTGCCGGCGATCGTCCGCGATGGCGAGCGCTACGGCTTCGATTACGACCGGCCCAAGTCGATCGGGAAGGTGCGCGGCTTCTTCGGCCCCTTCGGGGTGTTCGTCCGCTCGTACGCGTTCATCCGCTCCTACGGGCCGCAGCTGCGCGAGATGTCCGAGGCCGCCGTGCTGAACGCGAACTACCTGCTGGCACGGCTGCGCGAGGCGTTCGAGCCTCCGTACGACCGGCTCTGCATGCACGAGTTCGTCCTCTCGGCGCGGTCCCTGAAGCGCGAGCACGGGGTCACCGCGCTCGACGTCGCGAAGCGGCTGATGGACTACGGCTTCCACCCGCCGACGATCTACTTCCCGCTCGTGGTGCCCGAGGCGCTGATGATCGAGCCGACCGAGACCGAGGCGAAGGAGACCCTCGACGCCTTCGCCGACGCGATGGTCGCGATCGCACGGGAGGCCGCCGAGGACCCGGAGCTGCCGAAGGGCGCGCCGCACGACCGCCTCGTCGGCCGGCTCGACGAGGTGAAGGCGGTGAAGCGCGTGGTCGTGCGCTACCTCTTCGACGAGCACCCGGATCTCTCGGCCGAGCCGGCGGCCGCCGCGGTCGAGGCGCCGAAGGGCGCCTGATGATCGACCTTCGCTCCGACACGAAGACGAGGCCCTCGGCCGAGATGCGGGCGGCGATCGCCGCGGCCGAGGTCGGCGACGAGCAGCGGCGTGAGGACCCGACCGTCAACGAGCTCGAGCGCACCGCCGCCGAGCTGCTCGGCCAGGAGGAGGCCGTCTACGTCCCGACCGCGACGATGGCCAACGAGATCGCCCTCGGCGTGCTCGGCGAGCGGGGCGACGAGGTGGTCGCCGAGGAGAACTCGCACATCTTCGTCTCGGAGCTCGGCGGGCCGGCCGTGCACGCCAGCCTGATGACGCGGCCGCTGAGCTGCCCCGCGGGCCGCTTCACCCCGGAGCAGGTCAGGGAGGCCTTCCGCGCTGGCGACGGCACGCACACGCCGAGGACGAGGATCGTCTCGGTCGAGAACACGCACAACGCCTCGGGCGGGCGCGTCTGGCAGCTCGACGAGCTCGCCGCGGTCGTGAGCACCGCGCGGGAGCTCGAGCTGCGGCTCCATCTCGACGGGGCGCGCCTGCTCAACGCGGCGGTCGCGCTCGGCGTGCCGCCGGCCGAGATCGGCAGGCACTTCGACACCGTCACGCTCTGCCTCTCGAAGGGGCTCGGCTGCCCGCTCGGGGCGCTGGTCGCCGGCTCGCCGGAGCTGATGTCGAAGGCGCGGCGGCTGAAGCACCTCTTCGGGGGCGCGATGCGCCAGGCGGGGATCGTCGCCGCTGCCGGCGTGTACGCGCTCGAGCACAACGTCGACCGTCTCGCGGAAGACCACGCGCGCGCCCGGCGCCTGGCGGAGGGGCTCTACGACGCGGGCGTGCCGGTGCGCCTCGAGCAGGTGGAGACGAACTTCGTCCAGGTCGACGTCGGCCCGCTCGGGCTCGGCCCCCGGGAGGCGCTTGAGCGGCTGGCGCAGCAGGGCGTCGGGCTCTCGATGACCGTGCACCCGACGAGGCTGCGGGCGGTGACGCACCTCGACGTCGACGACGAGGACATCGAGCGCGCCGTCGAGCTGATCCCGCGCGCGCTGGGGGCCCTTGCCCGCGCCTGAGCGCTTCCGGCGCCTCGTACTCGAGGCGCAGGCCGCGGGCCGGCTGCCGGGCCTCTCGGCGGCGGTCTTCCGCGGCGGCGAGCTCGCCTGGGAGGACGCCGTCGGGCTCGCCGACGTCGAGCAGGGGATCGCCGCGACGACCGGCGCCCGCTACGCGATCGCCTCGATCACCAAGACGTTCACCGCCGTCTCGGTGCTGCAGCTGCGCGACGCGGGCAAGCTCGACCTCGAGGACTCGCTCTCCCGGCACCTGCCGGAGGCCGCGCACGGGACGCCGACGCTGCGGCGCCTGCTCTCGCACGCCTCCGGCCTCCAGCGCGAGCCGCCGGGCGAGGTCTGGGAGACGATGCGCTTCCCGGACGAGCAGGAGCTGCTCGCGACCCTCGAGGAGGCCGAGCAGCTGCTGCCGCCGTCCACGGCCTGGCACTACTCGAACCTCGCCTACGCGCTGCTCGGCCACGTCGTCTCCCGCGTGTCGGGGACGGCCTTCCACGACTACGTGCGGGAGCGGCTGCTGGAGCCGCTCGGCCTCGAGCGCACCACGTGGGGGCCGGTGGAGGGCGCGGCGCTGCCGTACTTCGTCGAGCCCTACTCCGACGCCGTGCGGCGCGAGCCCGTCCTCGACCTGGGCGGCAAGGGCGGCGAGTCCGGTCTCTACAGCACCGTCGGCGACCTCGCCCGCTGGGGGTCGTTCCTCTGCGACCCCGACGAGTCCGTCCTCGCGGCTGCGAGCGTCGCCGAGATGCACGACCTGCAGATCATGGCCGAGCCCGACTGGACGCTCGGCTGGGGCCTCGGGATCGAGCTCTGGCGGCGGGGCGAGCGGATCTTCGGCGGCCACACCGGCGGCTTTCCCGGCTTCCTCTCGATCCTCGTGTACTCACGACGCGACCGGGTGGGAGCGGTGCTGCTGACCAACTCCAGCCGCTGGCCGAAGCTGAGCGCGACCGGGCTCGACCTCGCCGAGGCGGCGCTGGACGAGCTGGCCCCCGAGCGCGAGCCCTGGGCGCCCGAGGAAGCCCCGCCGGCTGAGATCCTGCCGCTGCTCGGCCGCTGGTGGTCGGAGGGCGACGAGACGATCTTCAGCTGGCACGAGGGGAAGCTCGAGGCGCGCCTCGCCGACCTGCCGCCCGAGCGCGAGCCCTCGGTCTTCGAGCAGGAGGGCGAGGATCGCTTCCGCGTCGTCTCGGGCCGCGAGCGCGGGGAGGTGCTGCGCGTCGTCCGCGACGAGCAGGGCGAGGTCGCGCGGCTCTACTGGGCGACGTATCCGTTCACCCGCGCGCCCGAGGTCTTCGGCACGCAGCACTGAGCCCTGCTCAGCGGTCGCCTGCGACCCAGAAGCCGGCCGCCACGCCGACGTAGACGGCCACGAGGAAGAAGCCCTCCCAGCGGCGACCGCGGCCGTCGGCGAGGACGAACGCGACGAGCGCCGCGGCGCCGCCCATCGCGGCGAGCTCGATCGGCCGGAACGTGAGCGGCAGCGCGGGCCTGACGAGCCAGGACAGCAGCGCCACGGCCGGCGTGACGAGCAGCGCGACCTGGGCGCTCGAGGAGACGGCGATCTCCGTCGCGAGCGGCAGCTTGCCGCGGTGGGCGATCACGATCGCGCCGCCGTGCTCGGCCGAGTTGCCGACGATCGCGACGATCACGGCGGAGATGAAGAACTCCGAGATGCCGGCCGACTTCGCGAACGCGTCGAGCGAGTGCACGAGCGTCTCGCTGATCAGCGCCGTGACGAGCGTCGCGGCCCCGAGCGCGCCCAGCGAGACCGGCAGCGACCAGCCGCCGGAGGCCTCGTGGCCGCTCTCCTCGTGCAGTCGCTTGTGCCGGCGCAGCGAGTGGAGCGTCACGCCCGCGTAGAGCGCGAGCAGCACCACCGCGACGGGAATTGTCACCACGGCCAGCGAGTGGCGCTCGGGGTCGCCGGTCCAGCCCGGCACCGACGGCACGAGGAAGAGCGCCACCGCTCCCAGGACGAGCCCTAGCTGGAGCAGGAGGGAGAAGCGGTCGAGCGGCTTCCCGCGCCGGGTGTCGCCGCCGCCGAAGATGAGCGCGGCTCCGAGCACGAGCAGGATGTTGGAGACGACGCTGCCGGCCAGCGAGCCGCGTACGACGTTCGGGAGCGACGCGTTGACGGCGAAGAGCGCGATGATCAGCTCCGGCGCATTCCCGAAGCTCGCGTTCAGGAAGCCGCCGATCCCGGGCCCGGTGTGCTCGCCGGCATGCTCGGTCGCCTCCCCGATCAGCCACGCGAGCGGCACGAGCGCGAGCGCGGCCGACACGAACAGCGTCGTGTCCCCCGCGTGGAAGACGTACCGCAGCAGGATCGTGATCGGGGCCAGCACGAGCGACGCCCAGAGGAGCTTGCGGCCCACGCGGCTAGCCTAGCCGCCATGCTCGACGCGGTCCTCTTCGACTGGGGCGACACGCTGATGCGGTTCGCGTACGAGCCCGAGCTCGTGGCGGCGGGGCACCTTGCCGGCCTCACGGCGATCGGCCGCGCAGACCTCCCGCAGGCCGACGCGCTCACCGAGCGCTTCCGCGCGGAGTACGAGCCGCTCTTCTGGGCGCCGGGGACGATCGAGGAGATCGAGTACCCAGGGCTCGTGCGGCGGCTCCTGCACGACTTCGGCGTCGAGCTGGGCGGCGAGGAGCTCGACCGGTTCCTCGAGGCCGAGCACCGCGCGTGGGACCCGGCCCGGATCCTCGCCGCCCACACCCACCCGCTGCTGGAGGCGCTGCGCGCGCTCGGGCTCAGGCTCGGGCTCGTCTCGAATGCCTTCGACCCCGGCTGGCTGCTGCACCGCGACCTCGAGGAGATGGGCCTCGCGCGGCGGCTCGACTTCAGCGTGTTCTCCTCGGAGGTGGGGAGG
Source organism: Gaiellaceae bacterium (assembly GCA_035455445.1). Classification (GTDB taxonomy): domain Bacteria; phylum Actinomycetota; class Thermoleophilia; order Gaiellales; family Gaiellaceae; genus AC-32. The sequence continues at coordinate 6,349 of DATIFC010000138.1, forward strand.
CGCAAGCCGGACCCGGCGATCTTCGAGTGCGCGCTGGAGGCGCTCGGGGTCGAGCCGGAACGCACGCTGTTCGTGGGCGACCGGCTCTACGAGGACGTGCGCGGCGCGGCCGAGGTCGGCATGACGACTGTGCAGGCGCTCTGGTTTCGGGCGGACGACCACCCCGACGGCGCCGTGCCGGACCACCAGGCCTTCACGCAGCTCGACGTGCTCAACATCGCCCGGCGCCTCAGGAGGGCGTGACGACACGACGGCCGTGCCGCCGGAACGCGCTGCTCGCCCCGGCGACGAGCGACTTCCCCCCAGGCCCACCTAGCCTGAGAACGGCTCCTTGTCAAGTCTTGCGAAGGGCGGTCTTCTGCACCCACAATCCGGTCATGGAGATACGCGAGCAGGCGGCAGCTCGGCCCGCAGAGCTTCCGCTGCGCCCTCAGGACGAGGTCGAGTGCCGCCGCTGCGACGTGCACTGCGACAAGGTCGTGTATCCCGGCGCCTGTGTCGAGCGCGGCTGCCCGTTCGTCTACTCGTACGAGGAGTTCGGCCACACGTACATGGGCTGCGTGATGAAGGTCTTCGAGGTCGAGATCGACTTCGACCTGCTGCGCGCGGCCGAGGCCCGGCGCGCCGGCTTCGGCGCGGTGCGGGCGACGGCGCCCGCGCTGCCGATGTGCCACGTCGAGGTCGAGGAGTGCTACGAGAGCCGGGCGGAGGAGCTCGGGTGCCCCAATCCCGAGTTCCACGAGCTGCCCGTCGGCGAGCCGACGTTCAGAGTTTTCGCGCAGATCCGCGCCTCGTAGCCGACTTGTAGAGAGCGCGCAGCTTCTTCATCTGCTCCAGGTCGGGCCCGTGCCCGTCGGTGCCCGGGACCTCGAGCAGCGCAGGGAGGCCCTGCAGCCTGGGGTGCCCGAGGAAGGCCGCGAGCCTGCTCCCCATCAGGCCCTCGCCGATGTTGTCGTGCCGGTCGCGGTTCGAGCCGAGCGGCGTCTTCGAGTCGTTCACGTGCAGGACGCGCAGGCGGTCGAGGCCGATCAGCGCATCGACGCCTTCGACCACCTCGTCGAGGGCCGCGGGGTCGGTCACGTCGTAGCCGGAGGCGAACAGGTGGCAGGAGTCGAGGCAGACCCCGAGGCGCGGATGCCGGTCGAGCGCCTCGAACAGGGCGGCGAGCTCCTCGAGCGAGCGACCGATCGTGTCACCGGTGCCGGCGGTGTTCTCCATGCAGAGCCACGTCGTCTCGTCGCAGCGCTCGAGCGCCTGTGCGAGGGCCGGCACCACTCGCTCGAGCCCGGCCTCGAAGCCCGCGCCCTGGTGGGAGCCGACGTGGAAGACGACCGCCTCGGCGCCGATCGCGCAGGCCGCGTCGACCGTCTTGCCGAGCGTCTCGACGCTCTTCCCGTAGAAGTCCGCCTTCGGGCTGGCGAGGTTGACCAGGTACAGCGCGTGGATCGAGACCGCGCCGATCCCGAGCTGCTCGCGCCGGCGCCTGAACGCGTCGAGGTCGGCCGGGTCGTGGTCGGGGAACCGCCAGGTGCGCGGGCTCTGCGCGAAGAGCTGCACGGCGTCCATGCCGAAGGCGTGCGCGTTCTCGAGCGCCTTCTTGATCCCGCCCGAGCAGTGGCCGCCGAGGAGCATGACCGTTGACGCTAGCCGAGCCAGGTCGTCAGGCGCGCGGCCTCGTCCTCGAGCTCGCTCCTGACCGTGCGAGGCAGCGGCGCGAACGGCTCCGTGACGACTCTGTCGCCCTCCTGCCGCCAGAGCCCGGCGACGACGCCGTCGACGAGGAACGTCTGCTGCACGTCGCCGTTCTTGTGGATCACGACCTTGCGGTACTCGTCCGGGAGGACGCGCGCACGGTCCTTGTGGGCTAGGAGGAGCTCGTCCCAGCGCGGCAGGAGCCGCGGCGGCGCGACCACGTCGGCCGGCGCGAGCGGCGCGCGCGGGAGGTCGAGCAGCTCGCGACCCTGCTCGTCGCCGAGGGTGCGGAGCCGCAGCGCCTCGAATCCCGCGGCGAGGTCGCGGATCGGCACGCCGCTCCACTGGGAGACGTCGGCGCGGGTGGCCGGCCCGAATGCGGCGAGGTAGCGCCTGATCGAGTAGGCCGCCGCCTCGGCGGGCCCCGGGTGGGCGTGGTCGGCGGGCTCGTACAGCGGCGAGCCGCGGAACCCGTAGAACGAGGACTCGGGCGTCTGCTCCAGCCGCCCGAGCGCCACGACCCAGGAGTACGTGCGCAGCTCGTGGACGTCCTGGGTGCGGGAGTGGAAGCCGAGCGCGTCCATGATCTCCGTGCGGGTGCGAGGACGCTCGCGCGTGAGCGCCACCACGCGCTCGACGAGCTCCTCGGACGGGCGCTCGGTGCCGCGCGCACGGGTGAGCGTCCGCGCCTCGCGCACGGCGGCGTCGAGGTACGGCAGGTCGCGCGCCGAGACGAGGTGCATCGTCGCCCGCATCAGCAGCGCCTTGACCACGTGCCGGCGGAGCAGCGCCCGCTCGAGCGAGGCCCGCTCGAATCCCTCGAGCCGCGCCCAGAGGGCGAGGTACGGCGACGAGGGGCGCTGCGCCTGCAGCCCCGCGAGCCGCTCGATCGCTCTGGCGGGGGAGAGCCGCTCCCGCCGCAGCAGCAGCTGTCGCAGCAGCGTCGTGCGGTTCAGCTCGCGCTGCGTGAGGACCGGCTCGGCCACGCCAGTACGCTAGTCGCGTGAGCGTCCGCGTCCGCATGGCTCCGAGCCCGACCGGCTTCCTGCACATCGGGAACGTCCGCACCGCGCTCTTCAACTGGCTCTTCGCCCGCCACGAGGGCGGTGAGTTCCGGCTGCGGATCGAGAACACCGACGTCAGCCGCGAGGTCGCGGAGGCTGTCGAGCAGATCCAGGAGTCGCTGCGCTGGCTCGGCCTCGAGTGGGACGGCGAGGTCGCCTTCCAGCTCGACCGGCAGCAGGACTGCCTGGAGGTCGCGCAGCGCCTGCTCTCCGACGACAGGGCCTACGAGGACGAGGGCGCGATCCGCTTCCGCATGCCGGACGAGGGCGTCACCGCCTGGGACGACGTCGTGCGCGGCCGGGTCGAGGTGCCGAACGAGAAGCTCGAGGACCTCGTGCTCGTCCGCTCGGACGGCCGCCCGACCTACAACTTCGCCTCGCCGCTCGAGGACGTGTGGGACGGGATCACCCACGTCATCCGCGGCGAGGATCACATCTCGAACACGCCCAAGCAGATCAACCTGATGCGCGCCCTCGGCGTCGAACCGCCGGTCTACGCGCACGTCTCGCACGTGCTGGGGGCGGACGGGCGCCCGCTCTCGAAGCGCCACGGCTCGGTCACCGTGGACGAGTTCAGGGCCAAGGGCTACTACGCGCCGGCGCTCGTCAACTTCCTCGCGCTCCTCGGCTGGAGCTACGACGACCGGACGACGATCATGGCGCCGGCCGAGCTCGTCGAGCGCTTCACGCTCGAGCGAGTCGTGCCGAGCCCGGCCGTCTTCGACTACGCGAAGCTCGACTGGATGAACGGCGTCTACCTACGGGCGCTGGGCCCGGGCGAGTACGCCGATGTCCTGGTCGCGTACCTGCGCGAGCAGGGCTACGAGTGGGACGACGCGCTCGTGCGCCGGGTCGCGCCGCTGGTACAGGAGAAGATCGCCACGCTCGGCGAGTTCCCGGCCTACGCAGGCTTCTTCTTCGCGCACGTCGAGACCGGGGCGGAGGCCGAGGTCGACGGCGCAGTTCTTCCGGCGGCGGCGGAGGCGCTCGCGGAGGTCGAGCCCTTCGAGGCCGGCGCGATCGAGGCGGCGCTGCGGGCGCTGGCCGAGCGGCTCGGGCTCAAGCCGCGCGAGGCGTTTCAGCCGATTCGCCTGGCCCTGACGGGGTCGAAGGTGTCGCCCGGCCTCTTCGAGAGCCTCGAGATCCTGGGGAAGGAGGAGTCCCTCTCGCGGCTCGGAAGCGGACGCGGCGGCGCGAGCGGGTCCAGCGCACGCTGAAAGATCAGCCACGCCCGGCGGCGGAACAGCGGCGTGGGCTGGGGCAGTCCTTCTGCACCCTTTAGCATTTCTGGGTAGGAAACGACCGAACGGGGGAAACGGATACGTGGTGCCGGCCTCGAGGGAGCTCACCCGCGCGCCGCTCGTCCTGATCGTCGACGACGAGGAGTCGCTGCGCCTGCTCTGCCGGGTCAACCTCGAGCTGGACGGCTACCGCGTCGTCGAGGCGCCGAGCGTCGCCTCGGCCGAGGAGGAGCTGGCGGCCGGCGGGGTCGACCTCGTCCTGCTCGACGTCCACGTCGGGGCGGACGACGGCGTCCTCCTGATGCGCTCCCTGCGCGAGCGCGGGCACGGCCCGCCCGTCGTGCTCTTCACCGGCAGCGCCCGGCTCGACGCGCTCACGATCGCCGAGGCCGACGGCGTCGTGCCGAAGCCCTTCCGCCTGGAGCAGCTGCTGGACGTCGTGCACGCGCTCGCCCCGCGCTGAGCCTCTCGGCGCGGGTAGATTCCCCGCGATGAGCGTCGCCGCCGTCCTGCGCCCAGCCGACTACGAGTCGCGCCTCCAGCGCTACCTGTTCGAGCGCGCGGAAGAAGGCCGCGCCGTCCGCGTGGGCGAGAAGGAGGTCTCCGAGCGGGCCGAGATCGTCGCCCGCTACGCCGAGCTGTTCACGCGCGACCAGCTCGAGGCCCTGCGCCGGGCGGAGGCCGAGGCCGGCGCCGGCGAGGAGCGCGAGCGCCTCTACCGCCTGCGCAAGACCTGCGAGGCAGGCCTGATCTCGGCGGAGCTCGCAGAGCGGGAGGACGCGCTCGAGAACGCGATCCTCGCCGCGCGCGTTGAGTTCCAGGGCGAGCTGCTGCCGCTGCGCACCGCCCAGGCCAAGCTCGCGGTGCTGAGCGGCTACGGCGAGCGCGACGAGCTCGGCCGCCTCGCGACCGATCTCTCCGCGACCTTCAACAGCGAGCGGCTCGAGGTCCTGCGCGCAGGCGAGGAGCTCGAGGCCGAGGTCAGCGGCGTCGAGGACGCGATCGAGCGGAACGAGGAGGAGAAGGGGATCTCGATCCGCGACCTCGAGCGCGCCCTCGCGGAGGCCAGCGAGGCCGCGAGCGGCGTCTACAGGCAGCTCAAGGACCGCTGGCTCGAGCGCCTGCTGGGCCCCGAGCGCGAGGAGGTGCCGAGCTCCTCGCACGTCGCCTACCTGCGGCGCCTCTCGCCGCTCGAGGCGATCTACACGAAGGACAAGGCGGTCCCGACCTGCATGGACACGCTGTCGCGGCTCGGCTTCGACCTCGAGAACGAGCCGAACATCAAGCTCGACCTGGACGACCGGCCGCAGAAGTCGCCGCGCGCCTGCGTGATCCCGGCCGATCCGCCGCAGGTCGTGCACCTGATCACCCGCGCGCAGGGCGGGCTGCACGACTACCAGGCGTTCCTGCACGAGGCCGGCCACGCGCTCCACTACGCGGGCTGCGACCCCTCGCTTCCGTACACCTTCCGCAACATCTCGCGCGACCATGCGCTGACCGAGATCTACTCGTACATCGTCGAGGCGATCTCGCGGCAGCCCGGCTGGCACGCGCGCTACTTCGGGCTCTCCGACGAGGAGGCCCGGCAGAACGCGGAGGCGACGATCTTCATGGAAGCCCTGCTCTTCCGCCGCTACGCCGCGAAGCTGCGCTTCGAGCTCGGCTTCTGGAGCCGCTTCCGCGAAGACGGCGGCACCGACGTCGGCTACGCGGAGCTGCTGACCGAGGCGACGGGGATGGCGTACCGCCGCGAGGGCTACCTCGCCGACATGGACGCGGGCTTCTACTCGGCCGACTACCTGCGGGCGTGGATCCGCTCCGCGCAGCTGCGCTCGTACCTCGAGCGCGAGGTCGGCGAGGAG
>DATIFC010000139.1:0-4097 GCA_035455445.1 Gaiellaceae bacterium
GGCAGCGCGAACGTGAAGCCGACGAGCGGCGCGCCGACCAGGATCAGCAACACGGCGCAGGTGTTGATGAACCCGACGGCAACGGCAGGGGCGTCGCTGCGGATCGCCTGCGCTCCGGTGAAGGCCGCCGCGAACGGAAGCCCGGCCGCGAGCCCGAGCAGCGCCGCGCCGGCGATCCGCGCGGACAGCCGTATGTCCGAGAGCAGGAGCAGGGTGCCCGCCGCTCCCAGGAGCATGCTCACGCCGAGGAGGCGTGCGGCGCTCTCGGGCCGGCGCTGGAGGATGCGCCCGCCGATCGGCCGGGTGACGAGCCCGCCGAGCAGGGTCAGGGCGGCGACCGCGCCCGCCAGCCGCCGTCCGTAGCCGTCGTGCTGGAGCAGCGACACGGCCCACGTGCCGACGATGACGCTGAGCCCGAACGAAGCGGTGTGCGCGACCGCGAGCGGATACAGCCGCCGGTCCCGCACGACGTCCGCTACCCGCGCACGGGCGGCGCGCGGCCGCTCCCGACGGCCACGGTCCCGCGGCGCGAGCGGAAGGCAGACGAGGACGGCGCAGGCGCAGACGAGCGCCGTCACGTAGGGCGCCCGCCAGCCGAGCGCCGGGACGGTGAGCGGCACGATCGCGATGGCGAGACCTCCGCCGCCCACGCCGGAGGCCCCGTAGAACCCCTGCGCGCTCGCGGTCCCGACCGTCGCGCGGACGTACTCGCTGCCGGCGACGAACCCGACGCCGGTCCCGAAACCGGCGACGAGACGGCCGACCAAGGCCACGCCGAAGGACTCCACGGAGAGCGCGAGGACGTTCCCCAGCGCGATCGCCGCGAGCGCGAACATGCCGAGCGTCCGCGCCCCGCGCTCGTCGACGAGCCTCCCGCCGGGGATCTGCATCAGGAGGTGCGTCACGAAGAGCGCCGTCGTCAGGAACCCGATCGCCCCGAGGCGGACGCCGTAGGCGCTCGCCAGCACGTCCGCGCCCGGGCCGACGTTGGCGATGTTGTAGCCGGCGGCCCCGCCGAGCGCGACGCCGGCGGCGAGGCCGGCGAGCTCGGCCCTAGGGGCCCGGGTGGACGCGTGACGGGACAGGACGCTCTCTCATCGTCACATGCACGTCCAGCCGCCGTCCACCACGAGGTTGATCCCGTTCACGGCCTCGTTCTCGAGCAGGAAGCGAGACGCGCCCACGATCTCGGCCATGGTCACGAGGCGCCCGATCGGCGTCCGGTCGACGAGCGCCTGCATCCGCTCGGCCGGCATGTCGCGCCACTGCGGGCTGTCGCCGACGATCGCCGGGTGCAGCGCGTTCACGCGGGTCGGGGCCAGCTCGATCACGAGCGTCCGCACCATGCTCGTCACGGCGCCGTTGACGGTCGTGACGGTCGTCGACCCCGGGTAGGGGCGGTCGCGGGCGAGCCCGCCGAAGACGAGGATCGCCGAGTCGCCGCCGAGCCGCGGCCCCAGCGCGTGGATCACCTCCGTGTAGCCGACGAGCTTGAGCGTGACCAGCCGGAGCGCGGCCGGGATGTCGTAGTCGCGCACGCTGTTCGTGTCGCGCTCGATCGCGGCGAGCACCAGGTAGTCGACGTCGCCCACGTCGGCGAGCCGCTCCGCGATCCCGCACGGGTCGCAGAGGTCGAACCCGATCCCGCGCGTGCTGCCGCCGATCTCCTCCGCTGCGGCCTCTGCCCGGCCCTGATCCCGGCCGGTCACGACCACGTCGCGGCCGTCGTCGGCGTACGCCTGGGCGACCTCGCGGCCGAGCCCCTGCGTGCCGCCGACGATGACGACATTGCCTGTGGGCATCTCGCTTCTCCTTACGCTCGGGCCGTGGGAGGGGGGCCCGGCCCGCACGACGACGGCGAGCCGGGCCCGAGGACAGACTCAGACCGCCGCCATCGGCTCCGCGGCCCAGTCGGGCAGCAGCTCGCCCGCCGACAGGATGTGGTTCCTCGACTCGTCGAGCTTCCGGATCACGTTGCCCAGGTCGACGTCGAGGAGCTCGCCCTTGCGCTTGACGGCGCGGCCGGCGACGAAGACCGAGTCGACGTTGGAGGTGTCGGAGAAGACGACGATCGTGCCGATCGGGTCGACCACTGGGGCGGTGTTGATCGCGTGCGCGTTCAGGAGGACGATGTCCGCCTGCTTGCCCGGCGTGAGCGAGCCGACCCGGTCTTCGAGCCCGATCGACCGCGCGCCGTCGATCGTCGCGAACTCGAGCACGTCCTTGTGCGTGAGCGTCGGCGCGAACGCGACGTCCGGCGTGTCGGTGAACTCGCAGATCCGGTCGTAGGCGAGCGCCGTCCGCATCTGCGTGAACATCTCGCCGGGCACGCTGGAGACGACGTCGACGCTGAGCGACGGCCGGACGCCGCGGGAGAGCATCTTCCCGGTCGGCGGCGGGCCGTGCCCCATCAGCATCTCGACGTAGGGCGCGATCGACGCCTTGCCGCCCGTCTCCGCGATCCAATCCAGTTCCTGGTCCGTCAGGTCGGTCATGTGGATGTAGCAGACGTCCGGGCCCATCAGCCCGAGGTCGTGCATGTCCTTCACGGGTTCGTAGTGCAGGTTGTGGAGGCGCATGCCGACGTGCACGCTGATCATGATCCCGAGCTCGCGCGCGAGCGCCCAGTCGTGCTTCGCCACGTCGGCGTTCACGTTGCCGGGCTGGCGAGCGGCCATGGCGAGGGTGAGCAGGCCGTCGTCCGACGAGAAGTACGTCTCGCGGATCCGCCGGATGTCCTCGGGGTGGTTCAGCTCGCTCAGCATCCACCACTCCCCGCCCGTCGGCATGCCGTGGGCGTAGACGGCGCGGATGCCGGCATCCTTCAGTCCCTGGATCGCCGCGTCCGAGTGGTCGGGCGTGTTGCTGATGTGCGACCAGTCGAGCAGCGTCGTCACGCCGCCGTTCAGCGCCTCGAGCGCGCCGGCGTAGTCGCCGATGTGGACGTCCTCGGGCCGGTAGTGGCCGCCGACGCTGCCGAGCATGACCGCGAAGTAGTGGTCGAGCGTGCAGCTCGGCAAGACGCCGCGGACGGGCGTCTGCCACGTGTGCCGGTGGGTGTCGACGAACCCCGGCATGACGATCATCCCGGTCGCGTCGATCTCCTCGGCCTCCGAGACTGCGAGGCCGCGCCCGACGTCGACGATCGCGCCGTCCTCGACGAGGACGTCGCCGTTCGGGATGTCGCCGACGGCGGGATCCATCGAGACGACGAAGCCGTTGCGGATCAAAAGGCGTTGCGCGCTCATGCCCGTCTTCTCCTTGACTTGCCCGATACGGAATGCGCGGTCTGACGCCGACGCATGTTCAGCGAGCATAAACGTCCCGCGACCAACCAGTCAACGGACACGAGGAAGGCGCCGACGGCGTGAAGCAGCGGTAAACGCTAGGCGCGATCTCGGGGCTTCCGTTCGGTGATGGTTGACACTGCGGATCGCGCGTGATCAGAATTGGCGCCTGTTCGGGGCTACCCCTCAAACGAGCGGGTGAACGCGCGCAACGGCACTGAGGGCCTTGCCCTGCACGCGCGGCGCGGCGCGACCTCGTTGCTCATCGACGCGCTCGTCGGAGCGCGCTTCGTGGCCGTCTGGATCGCCACCGGGGCGCTGCTCGTGATCGCCGCGATCATCGCGCCCGAGGCGCTGCAGAGCACGTCGTGGTCCTTCGTCCTCCCGTACATGACGATCCTCGCCATCGCGGCGCTCGGCCAGATGCTCGTGATCATGCACGCGGGGATCGACCTCTCCACCCCGGGTGTGATGTTCCTCGGCGGCTACCTGATCGTCGGCGTCGGCCACCACTCCAACGGTCGCCTCGGGATCGCGATCCTCGCGTGCCTCGGCGTCGGCGTGCTCGTCGGCTTGGTGAACGGGATCCTCGTCGGGATCCTGCAGCTGAACCCGCTGATCGTGACGCTCTCGGTCGGGTACATCGTCGCGGCCGAGGGGCTGCGGTACGCGAACGGCCTCGCCGAGGCCGAGGTGCCGTCGCGGCTCTCGGACTTCGCCCAGAACCGGCCGCTCGGGATCAGCGCCGTCTTCTGGACCGGCGCCGCGATCACGCTCGCCGTCGCGTTCCTGCTCCGCTACACCGCGCCC
>DATIFC010000140.1:0-10109 GCA_035455445.1 Gaiellaceae bacterium
CGCCGCCAGGAAGCGGTAGCGCCTCTGACGGCGCCGGCGACTACGGCCGCCCGCGGCACCCGCACGCCAACGGCTGTGGAAACGCCTGTGGACGTGACTCCCGGCGAGGTCGAGAGGCGCTAGGGGCGAGCGGGAGGTGCCGTCGAGCCCTCCCGGCGACCGCCTGCGGGCGCGGCTTCGCCTTCGCCGCGGTAGTGGCCGGGGCCGGGCCACGGCGCCAGGAAGAGGAGCAGGCGCGCGCCCTGCTCCGTCGAGACCGCGTGCCGCTCGTCGGGCTCGAAGCGGAAGAGCGTGCCGGCCGCTGCGTCGATGCGCTCGCCGTCGCCCTCGACCTGGGCGACGCCGTCGACGACGAGCACGAACGCGTTCTCCTTCACCTGGTGGTCGCCGAGCTCGTGGCCCGGCTCGAGGCCGATCAGCACGGCGCGCGCCGCGTCGCCGGACTCGAGCACGAGCGGCGAACGACTCCCGCCGGGGGTTTCCAGCTCGTGCAGGTTCCAGCTCTTCATCGTCGTCTCCTACCCGGTTCGCCACAGACTGACACGGCGCACATTCTTCACAGCCCCCTGACGGACACGCGCGCTCGGGGCGGATACGCTCGCAGTGGGGAGGAGGCCGGGCGCGCCTTGAGCAATGGGACCGCGCAGGCGGCGCGCCTCGAGCAGCAGGCCCGCGCAGGCGGCGCGCGAGGAGGCGGCCGGCGGACGCCTCGCGGCATCGGGAGCGCCGCGGCAGCCTGGTTAGACTCACCGCTCCGTGAGCGAGCAGACCGGGATCGTCGTCGACCGTTACGAGCTCGGCCCGATCGAGACGAACTGCTACGTCGTCCGGGCCTCGCGCGGGGCTTCCGAGGCGGTCGTGATCGACCCGGGCGGCAACGCGGCCGAGCTCCGGCTCGAGCTGGCGCGTGCCGGCGCGACCTGCGCCGCGATCCTGATCACGCACGGGCACTGGGACCACCTCGGCGGCGTCGCCGACCTCGCCGAGGGCACCGGCGCCCCGGTCTACATGGCCGAGGACGAGCAGGCGCTGCTCGAGAACCTGCCCGACCTCGTCCCGGCCGGGGTCGTGGCACGCGGATACACCCCGGACACGCTTCTCCGGGGCGACGAGACGCTGGAGCTCGCGGGCATCACGTTCGAGACGCTGCCGGTCCCGGGGCACTCCCCGGCGCACCTCGCCTTCCACGCGGACGGCTGCCTCTTCTCGGGCGATGTCGTCTTCGCGGGCTCGGTCGGCCGCACCGACCTCCCGGGCGCCGACTGGGAGACGCTCGTCGAGTCGATCCGCATGCTCAGCGAGCGCTTCCCGCCGGAGACGACCGTCTACCCCGGCCACGGCCAGCCGACGACGCTCGGCGCCGAGCTCGCCCGCAACCCGTTCCTCGCTCCGTTGCGCGCCTCGTGACGACCTTCGAGGCGCCGCGGGGCACTCACGACATCCTCCCGTCCGAGCAGCCGCTGTGGAGGCTGGTCACGGGCGAGGCGGAGCGGCTCTGCTCTCTCTACGGCTACCGGCCGATCCAGACGCCGAGCTTCGAGGACACCGCCGTCTTCCGGCGCACCTCCGGCGAGGGATCCGACGTCGTGCACAAGGAGATGTACAGCTTCGAGGACCGCGGCGGCCGCTCGCTCACGCTCCGCCCCGAGGGCACCGCGCCGATCGCCCGCGCCTACCTCGAGCACGGCCTCCACCGCGAGGCGCAGCCGGTCAAGCTCTACACGATCGCGACGATGTTCCGCTACGCGGCCCCCCAGCGCGGCCGTTACCGCGAGCACTGGCAGCTGTCGGTCGAGGCGATCGGCTCCGCCGACCCGGCGATCGACGCCGAGCTGATCCAGCTCTACGACGAGCTGCTGGCGCGTCTGGGAATCACGGGCTACCGCCTGCTGCTGAACTCGATCGGCGACGGCAACTGCCGGCCGCAGTACCTCGCACGGCTGACCGCCTGGCTCGACGAGCACGACGACGTCCTCGACGAGGAGGCGCGCCAGAAGCGCACGACGAGCCCGCTGCGCGTCTTCGACGTGAAGAGCGACCGTGTCCAGGAGGCGCTGGCGGAGGCGCCCAAGATCGGCGACGCGCTCTGCGACGAGTGTCGTGCGCACTTCGAGGCCGTGCAGGCGCACCTGGAGAACTACGGCGTCCGCTTCGAGCTCACGCCGACCCTCGTGCGCGGGCTCGACTACTACACCCGGACGGCGTTCGAGTTCGTCGACGACGCGATCGGCGCTCAGAGCTCGATCTGCGGCGGCGGGCGCTACGACGGCCTGGTGGAGCAGCTCGGCGGCAAGCCGACGCCGGGAATCGGCTTCGGCGCCGGGATCGAGCGGCTGCTGCTCTCGCTCGGCGAGGAGGGCGTCACGCCGGAGCCGGTCGAGCTGGACGTCTTCGTCGCGCTGCTCGACGCGGGCGACAAGCCGCGGGTGCTGCCGCTCGTCCAGGAGCTGCGCCGGATGGGGATGAGCGCCGAGGTCGACTACGCCGAGCGCTCACTCAAGGGGCAGCTCACGCATGCGCGGCGGCTCGGCGCCAGGGCGATCGTCGAGTGGGGGCCGGAGCGCTCGACGGTGCGGCGCCCGGGGCGCGAGGACGAGGAGGTCCCGACGGCGCAGCTCGCGGAGAGGCTGAAGGCATGAGGTGGCGCGACCTGAAGGCGGGGGAGCTGCGCGCCGAGCACGTCGGGCAGCGGCTCGCGCTCGCCGGCTGGGCCGCCCGCCGGCGCGACCACGGCGGTCTCGTCTTCATCGACCTGCGCGACGAGGGCGGGCTCGCGCAGCTCGTGATCAACCCGGAGCGCGCGCCGGATGCGGCCGAGGTCGCCCACGGCGTGCGCAACGAGTTCGTCGTCCGCGCGCAGGGCGAGGTCGCCGCCCGTGCGCCCGAGGCCGTGAACCCGAACCTCCCCACGGGCGAGGTCGAGCTGCAGGTGGACGAGCTCGAGATCGTCTCGCGGTCGGAGCCGCTGCCGTTCCAGGTCGACGAGGAGGGCGTCGAAGAGGGCACGCGCCTGCGCTATCGCTACCTCGACCTGCGCCGCGAGCGGATGCAGCGCAACCTGCGCCTCTCGGCCACGGTCGTCGCGGCCATCCGCCGCTACATGGACGAGCACGGCTTCGTCGACGTCTGGACGCCGAACCTCACCAAGGCGACCCCCGAGGGCGCCCGCGACTTCCTCGTCCCCGTGCGGCTGCAGCCGGGCCGCTTCTTCGCGCTCCCGCAGTCGCCGCAGATCTTCAAGCAGATCCTGATGGTCGCCGGGCTGGGTCGCTACTACCAGATCGCCACGTGCTTCCGGGACGAGGATCTCCGGGCCGATCGCCAGTTCGAGTTCCGGCAGCTCGACCTCGAGCTCTCGTTCCCCACACGCGAGGAGGTGTGGAAGACGCTCGAGGGCGCCGTCTGCGCGTCGTTCGAGGCGCTCGAGCGCGAGCCGCCGTCGCGGCCGTTCCAGCGGCTGACGTGGCACGAGGCGATGGCGCGCTACGGATCGGACAAGCCGGATCTACGCTTCGGCCTCGAGCTACACGACCTGACCGAGGAGACGCGCGACTCGGAGTTCAAGGTCTTCGCCCAGGCGCCGAGCGTGCAGTACCTGACGGTGCCGCAGGAGCTTTCGCGCGCGGAGCTGGCGTCGCTGGAGGACCTCGCGAAGGAGTGGGGCGGCAAGGGCCTTGCCTACCTCGTCTTCGACGAGGAGGGCGAGGTGCGCTCGCCGATCGCGAAGTTCCTCGCCGCGGAGGTGGTCGAGGCGGTGCGGCCGGAGCAGCCGGCCGCGACGGTGCTCTTCGGCGCCGACGAGGCGGCCGTCGTCGCGCGCGTCCTCTCCGCGCTGCGCAACCACCTCGGCCGCCGGCTCGGGCTGATCGACGAGACTCGCGACGAGTTCCTCTGGGTGACCGACTTTCCGCTCTTCGAGTGGGACGAGGAGGGCAAGCGCTGGACGTTCAGCCACCACCCCTTCACCGGGGTGCGGCCCGGCGACGAGGGACTGATCGAGTCCGACCCCGGCCGCGCCGTCAGCCAGGCCTACGACCTCGTCTGGAACGGGTGGGAGCTGGGCTCGGGGTCGATCCGGATCCACGACTCCGCGCTGCAGCGGCGCATCTTCGCCGCGATGGGCATCAGCGACGAGGAGGCCGAGGAGCGCTTCGGCTTCCTGCTCGAGGTGCTGCGCATGGGCGCGCCGCCGCACGGCGGCTTCGCGATGGGCCTCGAGCGGTTCGTCGCGCTGCTCGCCGGCGAGAGCAACATCCGCGAGGTCGTCGCCTTCCCGAAGACGGCGAGCGGGTCGGAGCCGCTGAGCGGCGCTCCGACGCCGATCGCGCAGGACATCCTGGCCGAGCTCGGAATTCAGGTGCTGCCCGTCGACGACTGACGGGGAGCCGGTACAGCAGTCATACTTCTCCCGAGTCGCAGGTCGAGTCCAGGAGGCAAGAGCAGATGGCATCCGAAGGTCCCGAGCGAGCCGAGCAGGCGCCGTCGCTGACGTCACTGCCGCGGGTCGAGGACCTGCCGAGCGCAGCCGACGGCTACGACCGCGAGAAGGTCAGGGAGGCGTTCGACGCGTTCCGCCGCCACACGACGCAGCTCCAGGTGCAGCTGCGCGTCCTGCAGGCCGCGGGCGGGAGCGCGGAGCCGACCGGCCACGCCGTGCGCATGGACGCGATGCACATGATCCGGGCCGCCGCGGAGATGGCCGACACGATCGAGCGTGACGCGCAGACGGCCTCTGCGGCGCAGCTGCGCCGCACCGAGGAGGAGGTCTCGCGCCGGCAGCGCGACCTGCAGGACCGGCAGGGCGAGATCGAGCGCTACCGCCAGGAGAGCGAGCGGCAGCGTGCCGAGATGCTCAACGCCGCGAAGGCGGAGGCGCGCCAGCTGACGCAGGAGACGCAGCAGCACTCGAACCAGGAGATCGCCGAGGCCGAGTCACGGGCCGCGCGCCTGATCGAGCAGGCCCGTCACCAGGCGACCGAGCTCACGAACGCGACGCGCGCCGAGGTCGAGCAGACGCTCGAGTGGGCCCGCGGACAGGCGGCGGCGATCATCCATCGAGCGCAGGAGGGCGCCGAGCAGCTGCTCGGAGCCGCAGGTCTCGGCGACGAGGCGGTCGGCCGCGTCGCGCAGTCCATCGTCCGCTCGGCCGAAGCGGCGGCCGAGGCCAGCCGCGGCGGGCCGCCGCCGGCGGGCCCCGCCTCCACGCAACTGCGTGCCGCCGAGCCCGAGGCCGAGACCGGGGCCGCGCCCGACGCCTCGCCGCACGAGTCGGAGGAGCCGCGGCCCTCGCCGCCGGCCTCGCCGGGTCCCTCGCCGCCCACCCCGCAGCAACGGGGCGAAGGACCGTCGAGCGGGGACGACAGCGCCAGCTAGGCTCGGCTCGTGCTACCGGGCCGGCTCGGTCTTCGCTTCGCGCTCGAGGCGCTCTTCCTCGTTCTGGTGGCGCTCGGCGCCGGCTTCGCCGACCTTCGCCCGGCGCTGATCGTGCTCGTCATGGCCGCCGCATGGCTGCTCGTGGCGCTCGTCGAGCTGACCGCCGAGCGGGTCTCGTCCTCGCCGGTGTCGTACCTGCTCCCCGATCGCGCCGGGACGGAGAGGGAGGAGGACGAGGAGGAGCGCGTGTCGTGGCCGCTGCCGGAGGAGCGAACGGTGGTCTCGCCGCCGGAGCAGCTGCCCGCGCGCGAGCCGGAGCCCGAGCCGGAGCCCGAGCTACCGAGCGCCTCCCCCGAGCCAGCCGCCGAGCCGGAGCCGCCTGTCGAGGAGCTCCGGGCCGAGCCTGCGGCGGAGCCGGAGCCGCCTGTCGAGGAGCTCCCGGCACCCGAGCCCGAGCCTGTGCAGGAGCCGGAGCCGGCGGCAGCCGACGAGCCGGTGCCTGCGGTTGCGGAGGGGGAGACGGGCGAGGAGCCCCGGCCGCGCCGGTTGCGGTCGCTGCTGCGCCGCCGGGAGCGAGAGGAATCACCGCCCGAGCCCGCCGGGCCTCCGCGGCACGTGAAGCTGCTGCCGCGGCGCACGGCGCCGGAGCCGAGCCGCGCCACACAGGAGGTCGCCGAGCTCTTCGACGAGCCCGAGGGCCGTGAGGAGCACGGCCGGTGAAGGTCCGGCTTTTCCGGCAGGGGAGCCAGCGGCCGTCAGGTGAGCCGCCCGAGGGCCGGGCCGCGCCCCGCCAGGAGCCCGCCGCGGAGAGCCCGAGCTCGCCGGAGGAGGCTCCGCGGGCCTGGAACCTGTGGGAGCTCGAGCGCCTGGCCGAGGAGCTGAACGGCGGCAGTCGCGCTGAGGAGCGGGCGCTGCTCCTCCTGCATCTGCGCGACGTCGCGGATTCCTCCGGCCACCTCCCGGCCGAGTTCGACCCGCTCGTGCGGGAGGCGTTCGGCGAGGGCCTCGCGGAGCTCGCCGGGTGAGCGCAGCCTCGGCCCAGCGCCAGGTCGCCCTGGCGGGAGTCGCGCTCCTCGGCGCGATCGTCGCGCTCGCACTCAGCTCGCACGGAAAGAGCCAGCCCGTCGCGGGCCTGCCGCAGCCGGTGCCGGTGGCGGGCGGCGGCTGGTACACGGCCCTCGCGGGTGCGGAGCGGCCCCGCTTCGGCACACGCACGCGCTGTGGCTACCTGCTCACGGCGGGCACCGTCGGGATCACCGACTCCGTGCTGCCGTGCGGAGTCCTCGTCTACGTCGCCTACAAGGACAGCCCGAGCATCCTCACGCGCGTGATCGACCGCCGGCCGGTGCTGCCGGGCCGCAAGTTCGACCTGACGCCGAAGCTCGCGGAGGAGCTCGGGGTGGACGGCGTCCAGCGGATCCGCTGGGTGTACGCGAGGTAGCCCCTCGCTACACTGGGAGCACTCGAGCCTGTACGTGCTCGGGGCCTCTCTGTAGAACCAACACCGAGTGAGAGGGAGCTTGTGTTCGGCCCGAGGCGGACGCCGAGGGAGACGCGGCACCCACCTGGCTTGTCCAGGTTCACAACGGGCTCCGGGTATCGGCAGGCTGGAGAGGAACGGGGGAGCCGCGAGGCTCCCCCGTTCGCCTCTGGGCGATGCATACTCGGCGCATGGCCAGGGTCGTCACGGTTCTCTCGCTCGTCGTCGCCGGCCTGCTCTTCACGGGCTACGGCGTGCTGGCGCTGACCTACGAGGAGGGGGAAGGCAGCTCCACGCACGTCACCTTCGCGGGGGCACAGGTCGGCGCGCACCTCGCCGGGGCGGTCAGCCTCGCGATCGGGCTGGTCGTGGTCGTCGTGGCGGTCCTCGTGGCGCGCTCCGGCCGTCTCCGCTCCTGACGCATCGCTAGCCTGGGCCCATGGTCGAGGTCGTCGGCGACGCCTCCCGCGACGGTCACTGGGCGCTCGTGCGCCTGTCCGTCGAGGGCGAGCGCATCCTCGGCGCGGAGGCCGAGGGGCTCGAGCGGCCCCTCGAGGGGCTGACGCTGCTTGAGGCCGCCGCGGTCGGCGGAGACGAGCTCGCCGTGGACGCGCTCGCGAACGCGCTCGGGCCGGTCTTTCGCGCCGGTCCGCGGCCCGGCCGCGTCGCGGTCGCGATGAGCGGCGGCGTCGACAGCGCGGTCGCCCTCTTGCGCGCCGGGCCTGACGCCGTCGGCGTGACGCTGCGGCTCTGGCTCGACCCGCAGGGGCCCGACGCCGAGCGGGCCTGCTGCTCGCCCGAGGCCGTGCTCGCCGCGCGGGCCACCTGTCATCGCCTCGGCATCCCGCACGTGACGCTCGACCTGCGCGAGAAGTTCCGGCGCGCGGTCGTCGCGCCGTTCGTCCGGGGCTACGCCGAGGGGCAGACGCCGAACCCCTGCATCCGCTGCAACGGCAGCTTCCGCTTCGCCGAGCTCCTGGCCTTCGCCGGGCGCGCCGGGGTGGGGAGGCTCGCGACCGGCCACTACGCGCGCATCGTCGAGCGCGAGGGCCGGCTCCTGCTGGCGCGCGCCGCCGACGAGGGCAAGGATCAGTCGTACATGCTCGCGCGGCTCGACCCACGCTTCCTGGAGCGGCTCTGGTTTCCGCTCGGCGGGCAGTCGAAGGAGCAGACTCGCGCCGAGGCCGCCCGTGCGGGGCTCGAGGTCGCCTCGCGCGCGGAGAGCCAGGAGGCCTGCTTCCTCGCCGGCGGCGACTACCGCGAGTTCCTCGAGCGTCACGGCCTCGCTCCGGCCGCAGGCCCGGTCGTAGACGAGGACGGGGCCGAGCTCGGCCGCCATGGGGGCTTCTGGCGCTTCACGCCCGGCCAGCGGAAGGGGCTGGGCGTCGCGTCCGGCGAGCCGCTCTACGCGCTGCGCAGCGATGCCGCCACCAACACGGTCGTCGTCGGCCCGCGCGCGGCACTCGCGAGGCGCGAGGTCCACGTGCGCGGCCGCCTGAATCTGCCGGTGGCTCGCGCCGAGGCGAAGCTCCGCTACCGCTCGCCGGCGGTGAGCGCCGCGGTCATGCCGACCGGGGCCGGCTTCCGGCTCGAGCTCGAGGAGCCCGCGTACGGCGTCGCCCCGGGCCAGGCCGCGGTGCTCTACGACGACGGCGCGATCGTGGGCGCGGGGACGATCGTGCCGGATCCTGCCGAAACCTTCCGCGGGGGTTCCGCGTTAGAAACGGAGGGCGAATGACGGGCGACGAGATCACGCTGACCATTCCGCGCGAGGAGCCGTTCCACGAGGTGGCGCACCTCGTGCTGGGCGGCGTCGCCGCGCGGCTCAACCTCACCTTCGAGAGCATCGACGACCTCGAGACCGCGCTCGACGCGGTGCTCGAGCGGGCGGCCGAGGACGGCGAGGTGACCGTCCGGCTGCGGCTCGAGGAGGGCGCGATCGTTACGGTCGTCGGGCCGTTCGCCGCCGACGGGCTCCGGGCGGAGCTCGAGCGCGAGTCCGCGAACGACGTCACGCTCCGCCGGGTGCTCGACACCGTCGTCGACGGATACGAGCTCCGCGGTGACGGCTGGCTGGAGCTGACCAAGGACGTCGCGGAGGGGCACACAGGGTGATGCAGGAGAGCGACAAGGTCCTGCTGCGCCGGTACCACGAGCAGGGCGACCTCGCCGCGCGGGAGCAGCTGATCGAGCAGTACATGTCGCTCGTGCGCTCGCTCGCGCGCCGCTACTCCTACCGCGGCGAGCAGCTCGAGGATCTCGTCCAGATCGGCGCGATCGGCCTGATCAAGGCGATCGACCGCTTCGACGTCAACCGCGGCGTCGAGCTCACGACCTACGCGACGCCCAACATCATCGGGGAGATCAAGCGCCACTTCCGCGACCGCGGCTGGTCGGTGCGCGTGCCGCGCGGCCTGCAGGAGCTGAACATCCAGCTCTCGCGCCTGATCGAGGAGCTGACGGTGCAGCTCAGTCGCTCGCCGACGATCGCCGAGCTCGCGAAGTCGGCCGGGGTGAGCGAGGAGGAGGTGCTCGAGGCGCTCGAGAGCGGCCGCGCGTACAGCTCGCTCTCGCTCTCCGCCGGCTCCGGCGGGCACGACGACGACGGCGAGCTCGACCCGCTCGAGTCTCTCGGCACCGAGGAGCACCGATACGAGGTCTCGGAGGACCGCGCGGTGCTCGCGCCCGGCTTCCGGGTGCTCGACGAGCGCGAGCGGAAGATCCTGCACCTGCGCTTCTTCGAGGGCCTGACGCAGTCGCAGATCGCCCAGCAGGTCGGGATCTCGCAGATGCACGTCTCGCGCCTGATCCGCCGCTCGCTCGAGAAGATCCGCGAGGAGATCGCGGCCGACCAGCCCGCCTAGGCGAGCAAGTAACAGTCTGTTACTTGGAGTCGTGGGCCTCGCGCCACACGGCCAACAGCCGAGCGTCCCCGGCGTCGAGCCAGCGCTCAGTGCCGAAATCCACGGCCCGTACAATCGCAGCCATGCGCACCACCGCCGACCTGCGCGCGGGCTACCGCGAGTTCTTCGAGTCCAGGGGCCACGAGTTCCGGCCCTCGCACTCGCTGATTCCGCGCGCCGACGACCGCTCGACGCTTCTCGTCTCGGCGGGGATGCAGCCGCTGATGCCGTTCTTCCTCGGCTTCGAGGAGCCGCCGGCGCCGCTCCTGACCACCGTCCAGAAGGTCTTCCGCACCCCCGACATCGACGAGGTCGGGCTGGACGGCTACCACCGGACGTTCTTCGAGATGCTC
>DATIFC010000141.1:0-5105 GCA_035455445.1 Gaiellaceae bacterium
GGGGGCCACACGTCGTTCCTGGTACCGCGGCGCTAGCTCAGCCGATCCGCTTGAACGAGCCGTTGCTCTGGATCTGGTACATCCCGAAGGTGGCCGGAGCGCGCATCTCGCCGCTGCGCACGAACGAGACCGGGAAGCCGAGGATCGAGGTCTTCAGCTTCAGCTTCGCGATCGCCTTGCGCACCTCTGCGCGAGTCGCCTTGCCGTCCGCGCAGGCCTTCGTGACCGCGGTCACGACCACCTGGGCCGCCACGTACGACGGGAGACCGAAGAACTCGCCGTCGCCCTTGTGGGCCTTGATGTACGCCTTCACCGCTGGGTCGCTTGGGTTGTACGGGAAGGCCGAGTCGTACGACCCGACGATCTTCCAGATGCCGGGCGCGAACAGGCCGTCCGACCCGAACAGCTTGATCTTGCCCTTGCCCGCGGCCTTGAGCTGCTGACCGAAGGTCTGCGCCTGCGGGGCGAGCTGCCACGGGATGTAGATGCCCTGGGTGTTGCCGGGGATCTTCGCGATCTTGGACGAGAAGTCCGTGTCGTTCTGGCTGATCGAGTCGCGGGTGACCTTGACGCCGCGGGCCTTGAGGATCTTCGACACTCCGTCGGCCAGGCCCTGCGAGTAGGTCTCCTGGTCGTCGATGATGTAGACCCGCTTCCACTTCAGCTTCTTGGTCATCCAGTTGGCGACCACCGGGGCCTGTGCGGCGTCGTTCGGCACCGTGCGGAAGAAGTACCCGCGCCGGTTGCCGTCCGTGTGGCCGTCGGTGAGCGTCGTGCGGGTCGCCGAGCCCGAGACGAAGCCGAGGCCGCCGCCCTTGTAGGCCGACGTCGATGCGACGACCTCCTGGCTGCCGGCGGGCCCGACGACGCCGAGCACCTTCGAGTTGGACGCGAACGACTTGGCGACCTTGACCGCGAACGCGGTGTCGGTGCCGAGCTGCGTGTCGCCCGGGATCATCTTGATCTGCTTGTTCTTGTTGGCCTTCCGGGCGTTCCAGCGCTTGACGAAATACTTCGCCCAGCGGACCTGCTGGTTGCCGATCCCGGCCGCCGGGCCGGTGATCGGGGCCGCGAGGCCGATCGTGCGCGTCTTGCCGCACTTCACCGTCGCGGTTGCCGCCGAGGCCGCGGCGTTCACGCGGCTCGGCGAGCTGGTGGATCCGAAGGCTGCCGTGGCGAGCACGGCAACCCCGGCCGCGGCGAGCGCGGCAACGACGTACTTCCTCATCTTGCCCTCCTGTCGGTCAATCCGGTATGGACTGAGACGCGATCCCGGCGCATTCGTTTGAGCACTCGACCGTATGTGGCCTCCACGCGCGGATTCTCACAGGTTCCAGGGCGTCCGGCTCGCCGAGCGCGTGGCAGTAGGCTCCCCCGATGGAGCACCGGCGGCTCGGACGCACCCCGCTCGAGCTTTCGAGGATCGGCCTCGGCTGCGGGAACTTCGGCGGCATCGGGTCGGCGCCGGAGCTCTTCGGCGGCGGCGAGACGCGGGAGCAGGCCTTCGAGCTGATGGACGCTGCCTGGGCGGCCGGGGTCACCTTCTTCGACACCGCCGCCTCGTACGGCGGCGGCCGGAGCGAGCGCTGGGTGGGCGAGTGGCGCAGGGAGCGAGGCGCGCCCGTCCTGCTGAGCACGAAGGTCTACTGGTCGGTCAGCGGCGATCCCGGCGACCGGGGGCTCTCCTACGAGCGGATCCTGCGCGAGATCGACGGCAGCCTCTCGAGGCTGGGGACGGACGCCGTCGACATGTACCTCACCCACGAGCCCGACGAGGAGACGCCGATCGAGCAGACGCTGCGCGCGCTCGACGAGCTCGTCCGCGCGGGGAAGGTGCGGGCGATCGGAGCCAGCAACGTCGACGCCGCCCGGCTGGAGGAAGCTCTCGAGACGAGCGAGCGGCTGGGGCTCGCCCGCTTCGAGTGGGTGCAGAACGAGTACAGCCTGCTGCGGCGGGGCGCCGAGGAGGACGTGCTCCCGCTGTGCGAGCGAGAGCAGCTCGGCTTCACCCCCTTCAGCCCCCTCGCCGGCGGCTGGCTCACCGGCAAGTACGCGCGCGGGGGGTCGTACCCCTCCGAGTCGCGGATGACGCTGCGCCCGGGCCCCTACCGCGACCTGGAGACGGAGAGGACGTTCGCGGCGCTCGACGCGTTCCGTGCCGCGGCCTCGGCGCGCGGTGTCGAGCCGGCGACGCTGGCGACCGCGTGGGTGCTAGACCATCCGCGCGTGACCGCGGTGGTCGTCGGCCCACGGCGGCCGGATCAGCTCGCCGCGGTGCTCCCCGCGGCCGAGCTCCGGCTCACGCCCGAGGAGCGGCACGAGCTGGCGGAGCTGTTCGCATGAGCGAGCTGCTCGTCCTCTCGCACGACGACGTGAAGCGCCTGCTCCCGATGGAGGACTGCATCGAGCTGATGTCCGGCGTGCTCGCCGATCTCGCGCGCGGCTCGGTCTGGCAGCCGCTCCGGTTCGTCGTCAGGCCGCCGGGCGAGCCCAGCCTGATCGGGCTCATGCCGGCGCACCGGTCCGGGCCGCTGCCGGCGTACGGCCTCAAGGCGATCTGCATCTTCCCGGGCAACCCGGCGCGGGGCCTCGACACGCACCAGGGCGGCGTGCTGCTCTTCGACGGCGAGACGGGCGCCCTGCGCGCCGTCGTGGACGCCTCCGCGGTGACCGAGATCCGAACGGCTGCGGTCTCGGCAGTCGCGACGCGCGCGCTCGCGCGCGAGGACACGCGAGAGCTCGCGATCCTCGGCTCCGGCGTGCAGGCTCGTTCGCACCTGGAGGCGATGGCGAGGGTGAGGCCGTTCGAGCGGGCGCGGGCCTGGAGCAGGACGGCCGAGCACGCACGGGCCTTCGCTGCGGCCGCGGAGGCGCCGTTCCCGGTGGAGGCCGTCGCGGGTGCGGAGGACGCCGTGCGGGGGGCGGACGTCGTCGTGACCGCGACCTCGTCTCCCGAGCCGATCGTCCGGCGCGACTGGCTCGCAGCCGGCGCGCACGTGAACGCGGTCGGCGCGTCGATCCCGACGGCCCGGGAGCTCGACGCGGACACCGTCGCCTCCGCCGCGCTCTTCGCCGACACGCGCGAGTCGCTGGTCAACGAGGGCGGCGACTACCTGTTCGCCGTACGAGAGGCCGGGATCGGCCCGGAGCACATCCGAGCCGAGCTGGGCGAGGTGCTGGTCGGCTCGCGCGAGGGGCGCCGCTCGCCGGAGGAGCTGACGGTGTTCAAGTCGCTCGGCCTGGCCGTCGAGGACCTCGCCGCCGCGGAGGCGGTCTATGCCCGCGCACGTGAGGACGGCGTCGGAGCGGCGGTCCCGTTCTGATCCCGCTCGAGGAGATCCGGGCCGCCCGCGAGCGGCTCGCGGGCAGGGTCCTGCGCACGCCGCTCGTCCGCCTGCACGCCCCGGAGCTCGAGAGCGAGGTTCACCTCAAGCTCGAGAGCCTGCAGCCGATCGGCTCCTTCAAGCTCCGCGGCGCGCTGAACGCCGTGCTGCAGACGGATCCGGCCGAGCTGCGCGACGGCGTCGTCACGGCGAGCGCCGGCAACATGGGCCAGGGCGTGGCCTGGGCGGCGCGCGAGCTCGGCGTCCCCTGCACGGTCGTCGTTCCCGACCACGCTCCCGACGCCAAGCTCATCGCGATCGAGCGGCTCGGCGGGAGCATCGTGAAGGTGCCGTACGAGCGCTGGTGGCAAGCGATCGCCGAGTCGAGGTTCCCGGAGGCGAGCGGTGTCTTCGTCCATCCCGTGCAGGACGAGCGCGTGATGGCCGGGAACGGCACGATCGGGCTCGAGATCCTCGACGATCTCCCGGACCCGGACCGGGTGCTCGTCCCCTTCGGCGGCGGAGGGCTCAGCGTCGGGATCGCGAGCGCGGTGAAGGCGCTGCGTCCTGCAACGGGCGTCTTCGCGGTCGAGCCGGAGACGGGTGCGCCCCTCACCGCGGCGTTCGCGCTCGGCGAGCCGCGCCCGGTCGAGTACCGCGTGTCGTTCGTCGACGGCTCGGGGTCCCCCGAGCTGCTGCCGGCGATGTGGGCGCGGGCGAACGGCCTGCTCGACGGCGCCTTCGCGGCCTCGCTCGACGGGACGGCCGAGGCGGTCCGCCTGCTCGCCTCGCGGGCCCACGTGGTGGCGGAAGGCGCCGGCGCGCTCGCGCTCGCCGCCGTGCTCGAGGGTTCCGGCGGCCCCGGGAAGGTCGTCTGCGTCGTCTCGGGCGGGAACATCGACGCCTCGAAGCTGGCGGAGATCCTGGCCGGCCGCACGCCGGCCTGACGCGCGACCACCCGAACGGGGGACGCGCGCGGCCCGACCCGGCGCCGATATGAGGTCCCCGGCATTTTGCGGCGACGAAGGGAGGCCGGTGACTGCGGCAGAGTTCGAGCTCCTGACGACGGACGAGGCGGAATGCCTCCTCCGCCGGAGGCTGCGCATGTTCCTCGACGCGGGCGCCCCGCCGTGCGGCGCGCTCGTCCTCGCGGCGCAGGTCGAGGTCCCGGAGGGGGAGGCGGTCCAGCTGTTGCGGCAGGGCCTCTCGGTCGACCTGACCCTGCGCCTGCTCTACGCGGCGTAGGGCCGCACGGCACGGGCCCGTCGGCAAAGAGAGAGGGCCCGGTTTCCCGGAGCCCTCTCGACCTTCGTTGAGCCGGTGTCGCGTTCGTCCACTTCGCCGGGAAGGATTCGGGGGTTCTTCCTAGCCCTTCTCGCCGGAGATTCGTCCTACTTGCGATCCGGTCTTAGCGCACAGCCATCGTGCCTCCGCGGGGTGCGAGACGCCATCCGTGGTTTCCCCGCCCCGCGTCAGTGGATTCCCTGATTGCCGGCCTCGCGGGGCTACCGTGTCTCCGTGCGACGCCTCCCCGTCACCGCAGCCGGCGCGATCGTCGCTCTGGCGGCCGCG
Organism: Gaiellaceae bacterium; assembly: GCA_035455445.1. Classification (GTDB taxonomy): domain Bacteria; phylum Actinomycetota; class Thermoleophilia; order Gaiellales; family Gaiellaceae; genus AC-32. The sequence continues at coordinate 4,896 of DATIFC010000141.1, forward strand.
GGTTGCTCGGGCGGCCCGGGCGTCTCGCCGCGGGCGCTGAAGGTGGGCGTGGCCGCGCCGCCGCCTCCGCCGGCCGGGGCGCTCGTGCTCGCAGGCGAGTCCGGGAGCCGTGCGGTTGCGCTGGCGGTCGGGCGGAACCGGCTGACGGCGACGGTGCTCGCGCCCGAGGGCGGGCCGCTCTCGGGCCTGCAGGTCTCGTTCGCGGCCGGC
>DATIFC010000142.1:0-8235 GCA_035455445.1 Gaiellaceae bacterium
TAGTTCACGGTCGGCACGCCGTAGCGCGTGAGCGCGGAGGCGTCCGAGAACCAGCGGGTCACGTCGCGGCCCGGCGGCTCTCCGAAGATCTCCTCGTGCGCCGCGTCGATCGCGGCGACGAGCTCGTGACCCTCCTCGATCTCGGCGCCCGGCGCGGTGACGTACACCTCGCCCTCGACCCCGAAGTCGGGGAACCGCTCCGCGAGCCCGCGCACCATGTCGAGCACCTCCCGCCGCGCCACGGGCATCGGCTTCGTCGGCGGCACGCGGACGTCGAGGAAGAGATCCGCATGGTGCGGTGTGCGTGAGACCCGCCAGCCGAAGCCGCCGGAGATCGCGCCGACGTTGACGATCGCCTTCGCGCCGCGGTAGCCGTTCGAGGGGTCGTCCTCCCACTCCGGGACCCACTCCATCACGGCCGTGAGGACCTGCCCGAGGCGGAGGATCGAGTTCCGGTCGCGGCGGCCCTCGCTGAAGGCGGTGTGGATGAAGTCGCCGTGGACGCGGATCTTGAGCCAGAGGGCGCCGTAGTGCCCGAGCACGACCTTGCCCTCCGTCGGCTCGCCGAGCAGGCACATGTCCGCGACCCCGCCGTGGGAGACGAGGTAGCGCGTCCCCGCCGCGTAGCCGCGGTACGAGGCGCCGACCGCGTCGCCCTGCTGCGTCTTCTCGATCTCGCCGCTGACCGCTGCGATGAGAACGTCGCCGCGCAGCTTCACGCCCGCGTCCTGCAGCGCGCGCAGCGCCTCGACGTAGCAGGCGAGCGCGCCCTTCATGTTCGAGATCCCGAGCCCGTACAGCCGCCCGTCCCGCACGAACGCCTTCGGCTGGAAGCCCGGCACGTCTCGCAGCCACGGCTCGCGGCCGGAGTACGAGGTGTCCATGTGCCCGTTGAACATGAGGCTCTTGCCGCCGCCGGCGCCGTCCCAGATCCCGAGCGCGTTGGCGCGGCCGTCCTCGACCTGCTGCCACTGGCAGCGCAGGCCCATCTCCTCGTAGAGCTCCCGCATGAGCTCGGCCATGCCCTGCTCGTCACCGGTGAAGCTCCACACGTCCACCATGCGGCTCGCCGTCTCGACGAGCCGGTCGCGGTCGACGGTGATCGTCGCCATCGCCTCAGCCCCGGACGTGTGGCAGGACCTGCTCTCCGAACAGGCGGATCTGCTCGTGCCGGTCCTCACCCCAGAGCTCGAGCATCACGTGCGTACAGCCTGCGTCGCGGTACTCCTCGATCGCCGCGACGCAGTCGTCGGGCGTGCCCGCGATGGGCTTGCACTTGTCCAGCAGCACGTCGGTGACCTCGGCCTTCGCCGCGAGCCGCCCGCCTCGCTCCATCGCCTCGGCCACCGGCCCGATCTCGTCCTGCGTGATCCCGGCCAGGTCGAGCAGCGTATCCGCCGCGCCCTGGATGTTCTGCACCTTGTTCGCGAGGTACATGCCGGCGATCTCGCGCGCCCCGTCGCGGCCGGCATCGCGGTCGGAGTCGTGGATCGAGGCCACGATCGTGCAGCCGATGTCGACGTCGGCTGCGACGTTCTCGCGCGTGTGGCGCACGAAGGCGGGCGTGGTGATCGACGGGGTCAGGCAGCCGTCCGCGACCTCGCCGGCGAGCGCCTGCATCTTCGGCGCCGTCGCCGCGACGTACACCGGCGGCACCTCCCGCGGCGACTGCGCCTCGGCAGCCAGCCCGGGCACCGAGGCGCTCCAGGCCGAGCCCTCGTACTCGAACGGCTCGCCGGCCAGGACGCCTCGCACGATCTCGACCGCATCCCGCATCGGCCCGAGGGTCCGGTTGGTCTGCATGCGCGCGTTGTTGAGGAAGATCTTCGACGTCCCGAGGCCGAGCAGGAAGCGTCCCGGCCCCGCGGCCTCCTGCACGACGCGCGCGTCCATCGCGATCTGCACCGGGTGGCGCGTGAAGGGAGAGATGATCCCCCAGCCGACCGTCAGCCGCTCCGTCTCGCGCGCGATCAGCGCCGAGGTGACCGTCGACGAGCGGGCCTCCATGCCGTGCTTGCGCCACCAGGGATAGGCCTCGGCCAGCCAGATCGTGTCCATTCCCGCCTCGTCCATGGCACGCGCGGAGGCGACCATCTCCTCGAGCGGCTCCATGGTCAGCTGCATGACCCCGATCCGGAACGGCGGGGGCAAGGCTAGTGCTCGGTCGGCTCAGCCGGTTCGCCGCCGGCCTTCCGCACCTGGTCTTCGAGCGCCGCCAGCACGTGCTGCACCTGCTGGTTGACGATCGGCTGCAGGACGCGCTGGCCCATCGAGCCGACCGGCCCCGCGATGTGCACGTCGGCCTCCCAGGCCATGTTCGTGCCGGCGCCCGTGTCGCTGAGGGTGAAGGCGGTGGTCATGCTCAGGATCGCCCCGATCCCGTTGCCCTTGATGGCGAGGCTCGCGAACTCCGGCTCGCGCTCCTCCGTCTTCTCCATGTTCATGGTCATCCCGAGCATGCCGAGGCCGAGCGGGATCTTGACGTTGGCCTGCCACCGCCGCTCGTCGTGGACGTCGAAGCTCTCGACCCCCGGGATCGTCGCGGCCATTGCGGCAGGGTCGTTCAGCACCCGCCAGACCGCGTCCCGCGGCGCCGCGAACCCTCGCTCGCCGGAGACCTTCACCGCGCCTCGACCGTCACGCGGCGGCGGGACTCCTCGGGATCGCTGAGCAGCTCCCAGACGCGGTGGTACGGGTTGCAGCTGTCGTAGACGATCGGCTTGCCGCGCGGTTGCAGCGCGTCCTGCAGCGCGGCGCACACCGCGTGGATCCCCGCGCCGCCGCCCTCGCCCATGCCCTTCGTCCCCATCGCGGTGAACGGCGAGGCGCTCTCGATCGAGCCCGTCCGGAGCGGCGGCATGTCGAGCGCGTGCGGCACGTGGTAGTCGTAGAAGTTCGGGGTCAGCAGGTTGCCGTCCTCGTCGTAGGTGAAGGTCTCGTGGGTCGCGGCGCCGATCGCCTGCGCGGTCGCGCCCATCACCTGGCCCTCGACCACCTGTGGGTTGATCCGGACGCCGCAGTCGTCGACGGCGGCGTAGTCGACGATCTCGTAGACGCCTGTCTCGGGGTCGATCTCGACGACGGCGACGTGCACCTGCGCGGCGTAGGTCAGCGTCAGGTTGCCGTACTTGCGCTCGACGTCCGGCGGGTCGAACGGCGGGCGGTAGACGTAGCGGCAGTTGAGCGTCACGTCGAGGTCCTCGGGCAGCCCCGCGTTGTTCGCGTTGATGATCGCGCCGAGCGCCATGAACGGCAGCGCGGCCTCGGGGTTGTCGCGCATGCGCGCCTGTCCCTCCGCGAGCTCGATCTCCTCGGGCGCGCAGCCGAGCACGACCGACGCGAGCTTCTTCATCTCCCCGGCCAGCATCTCGGTGGCGCCCCTGACCGCGCCGAGGCCGGTGACCGCGAACTGGCTCGCATACGTGCCCGAGAAGCCCGCGTGCGAGTTCCAGTAGGAGTCGTGGCCGGCGCGGACGTTCACGTCGTCGATCGAGCAGCCGAGCATGTCGGCCACCACCTGCGACGCGGTCGTCTCGTGGCTCTGCCCCTGCGGCGTCGTGCCGAGGGTGACGACGATCTCGCCGAAGATGTCGAGCTTCACCGTCGCGACCTCGTTGTTCCCGGAGAACTGCAGCTCCGGGTTGATCAGGCGCGACTGGCCGAAGTTGTTGGTGCCGGAGTCGAGGGTCGAGCCGATCCCGACGCCGAGGAGCCGGCCGCGCGACTCGGCGTCGGCCCGCTTCGAGTCGAGCTCGCCGTAGCCGATCAGCTCGAGCGCCGTGTCGAGCATCTTCGCGTAGTCCCCCGAGTCGTAGACGCAGCCGTTCGGCGTCTCGTAGGGCATCTCCTCGGCGCGGATGTAGTTGCGCTTCCGCACCTCGACCGGGTCGAGCCCGAGCTCGTGGGCGACGATGTCGATCACGCGCTCGGTGAACCAGAGGTGCTGCATGCGCGAGTAGCCGCGGTTCGGCGAGACCGGCGCCTTGTTCGTCACCACCTGCTTGAAGTCGAGGCGGATGTGGCGCCAGCGGTACATGCCGGGCGTCACCTGCGCCCAGATCACGCCGCCGAGCGGCTCGTAGCGCAGCCAGGCGCCGGCGTCGTCGAGCGCGGTCGTGCGGAAGCCCAGCAGCGTCCCGTCGTCCTTCACCGCGACCTCGGTGTCCCGGAACCAGCGCTCGTTCCCGTGCGACATCGAGAGGTGGAAGTCCGTCCGCCACTCCGTCCACTGCACGGGCCGGTTCAGCTTGCGCGCGAGCAGGCAGCACGCGACGAGCTGCGGGTGCGAGGTGATCTTGTTGCCGAAGCCGCCGCCGATGTCCTGCGTGACGAAGCGGAGCTTGTCGAGGCCGACCCGCATCGCCGGGCCCATCATGATCGCGGCGAAGCCCGGGAACTGGTTGTTGGTGATGATCGTCCACTGCCCGGTGCCGCGGTTGAACTCGACGAGCGCGCCGTTGCACTCGAGCGGGGTCGAGTTGAAGCGGTCGAAATGGAGCTCGGAGATCGTGACCACGCGGTCGGCCTCGGCGAAGGCCCGGTCGAGCTCGCCCCACTCGTAGACGCCCTCCCAGGTGAGGTTCGTGCCGGCCTCGTCGTGGAGCACGGGCGCGTCCTCGTCGAGCGCGGCGCGCGCGTCGGTCACCGCCGGCAGCGGCTCGTAGTCCACCTCCACCAGCTCGGAGGCGTCGCGGGCGGTCTCCCTCGTCGTCGCGACGACCGCCGCCACCGGCTCGCCGACGAAGCGGGCCTTGCCGACCGCGAGGCAGAAGTCGCGTAGATGCGCGCCCGGCGGGGACGAGATCTGGAAGAACGGGTCGGTCAGCAGCGCGACCTCGTCGCCGGTCAGCGTGCCGAGCACGCCGGGGTGCTCGAGCGCCTTCGAGACGTCGACCGAGCGGATCCTCGCGTGGGCGTAGGGAGAGCGGACGAAGTGGACGTAACCCATGTTGTGCCGCTTCACGTCGTCGAAGAAGACGCCCTCGCCCTGGACGAGGCGCCTGTCCTCCTTGCGCGGCACGCTCTGGCCCGCGTAGCCCGGCTTCGTCTCCTGCTTCTCGACGACGACCGGCTCGGCGACCGTCGTCTCCGTCACTCCTCGACCTCCTGTCCGGACGCGGCCTTGACGGCCTTGAAGATGTTCCAGTAGCCCGTGCAGCGGCAGATATTGCCCTGGATCGCGCGGGCGATCTCCTCGTCGCTCGGCCGCGGGCTCTCGCGCAGAAGCGCGGTCGCGCTCATCAGCATCCCGGGCGTGCAGTAGCCGCACTGCAGCGCGTGGTGGTCGCTGAAGGCCTGCTGCAGCGGGGTCAGCTGCTCCTCCTCGGTGAGGCCCTCGACCGTCTCCAGCGAGCAGCCGTCCGCCTGCACCGCGAGCACCATGCAGCTCTTCACGAGCGTCCCGTCCAGGATCACGCTGCAGGCGCCGCAGTTGCCGGTGTCGCAGCCGACGTGCGAGCCGGTGAGGTCGAGGTCGTCGCGAAGCAGGTGGATCAGGAGCCGCCTGGCCTCCACCTCGCGCTCGTAGGTCGTGCCGTTGACCTCGACGCTGATCGTCTGCGAGGTCACGACGGGCGTGCTCGCCTCGGTCACGCCGCCGCCCTCTCCGCCGCCTCAGCGGCCGCCCTGGCGGCCACGACCTCGGCGAGCTGCCGACGGTACGCCGAGGAGGCGTGGACGTCCGAGGGCGGCTCGAACGCGGCCTCCCGCACAGCGCCGCGGACGGCGTCCGCCTCCTGGGCCTCGACGACGAGCGGGGTCGCGCCGACGCAGCCGAGCGCGACGCGGATGCCCCCGTTCACGGAGGCTGCCGCGTTGACGATGCAGGTCCCGTCCCGGCCGATCGTCACCGAGGAGAAGCCGTCGCCGCGGCCGGGCGGGATCGCGATCCTCGTCAGGAGCTCTCCCGGGCCGACCGCGGTCATGTAGACGCCGAGGAAGAACTCCTCCGCCGGAACGACGCGCTCGCCGCCCGCGCCCGTGACCGTCAGCTGCGCGCCGAGCGCGACGAGCAGCGGCGGCAGGTGGTTCGTGGGGTCGCTCGAGCAGACGTTGCCGCCGATCGTGCCGCGGTTCCGCACCTGGACGTCGGCGATCTGCGCGCAGACCTCGCCGAGGATCGGCCTCGCGCGCGCCTCCGCCGAGGCGATCAGCTCGGAGTACGTCACCATCGGGCCGACGGTCAGCACGCCGTCGGAGCCGAGCTCGATCCCGCGAAGCTCCGCGAGCCCGCTCAGGTCCACGAGCACGTCCGGCGCCGCCGCGCGCGCCTTCATCACGTTGATCAGCGTCTGCCCCCCGGCGAGCGCACGGGCCCCCGGGTAGTCGGCGAGGACCGCCAGAGCCTGCTCGAGCGTCGCCGGCCGCGCATAGCCCACTTCGCTCAGCAGCATGGCGGCAATCGTATGCGGAGCCGCCGCGCGGCTGCAACGTGTGTACGGCGGCCCTAGGCCGAAACCGGGAGCGGCTCCGCCGGCAGCTCGAACGCGAAGGTCGTGCCCTTGCCCGGCTCCGACTCGACCCAGATGCGCCCGTGCATGGAGCGGACGAGCTCGCGGCAGATGTAGAGGCCGAGGCCGGTCCCGCCGATGCCGCGCCGCTGGTCGGGATCGAGGCGGTAGAACTTGTCGAAGATCCGCTCCTCCTCGCCGACCGGGATCCCGAGGCCCTGGTCGCGGACGCTGAAGCGGAGCCGGTCGCCCACCGCTGCGAGCGCCACCTCGATCCGCCCTCCGGACGGCGAGTACTTGATCGCGTTGTCGAGGAGGTTGAGCAGCACCTGGCGCGTGCGCTCGCCGTCGCCGTGCACCTTCGGCACCGCCGGCGGCACCACGACCTCGATCGCCGTCCCCTCGCCCACCCGGGAGCGCGCGACCGTCACCACTCCGTGTACCAGCTCCTCCGGCTCGAACGTGTCCGCGACGACTCGGAGCGATCCGCTGTCGAGCTGTCCCGCGACCAGGATCTCCTCGACGAGGTTGGCGAGACGGTTCGACTGCTCGGCGATCATCTCGAGGAGATCGTCCTGGGTCTGCGCCGGGAGGTCGTGCTCCCTCAGCGTCAGGGCCGCGCCGTGCAGCGAGGCGAGCGGTGTCCTGAGCTCGTGCGAGATCGTCGCCACGAACTGCGAGCGGAGGTCCTCGAGCCGGCGGTCCTGGGTCGCGTCACGGAAGGCGTAGACGGTGTCGTCGTCCAGCGCCACGGCCACGATCGAGAGCCAAAGCTCGCGCCCTGCGACGTCGACCGGGACCGTCTCGGAGCTCGAGGGGCCGTCCCCTTGCCCGGGTCGATCCGCGACGGGCACGAACGTGGCGATCGTCGTCCAGCTCGGAATCGCCTCCTCCGCCCGGCGGCCGCACACGTCCGCCGCCCGGAGGCCCGTGATCGCCTCGGCCGCCTGGTTCCAGAGCCGCACCACACCGCCGCGGTCGACGACGAAGACCCCGTCACCGAGATGCGCGAGCACGCGCTCCGCCTGGTCCCGCTGCGACCGCGAGAGCCGGCTGCGGGCGATCGCAGGCGCCACGGCGTAGGCGACCACGAGCAGCGAGCCGATGAGACCGAGGCCGATCCCGATCACCCGCCAGCGGACGTTTTCGGCCGCGGCCGTGATCTCGGACCGCCTGCGTACCGTGATCAGGGCGGGCGTACGCCCTTGCTCGCCGAGAGGTGTGGCGACCGCTCGATACTCGAGCCCTTGCATCCGGATGTCCATCGGCTTGCCCAGCATCGGGAGGGCGTCCACGCGGGCGACACCGTCTTCGCGAACGAGTCGATGGCCGAGCAGGACACCCAGACGGCCGTTGGGAAGTTTCTTCTTCTGGTCGCCGGCGATCTCGCCGACGAGGCGCGAACCGAACGGGGCGACCACGAAGACACGCCCGATCGTCCTTCCGCGACGGTTCACGACGTCGAAGCGCGCCATCTCCTCTCCGGGCACGCTCGCCGCGCGGCGACGGAGCACGATCCACGGGTTTCTTCGCTCGATCGCCCGGAGCGCACGCCGGTCGTTCCGTGCGAACGCGTGCGCGACCTCCCCGGAGCGTGCGAGCACGTCGCCATTCCTGCGCTCGTGGCGCGCAAGCCTCGCGTACGCGGAGGTGCTCGAGTTGAGCTGCCGCACGAGCTGCTGGTCGGCGTTGTTCCGCTCGCGCTTGGCCGCGAAGCCGCCGAACGCCCAGACGGCGGCCACCAGTGGAAGACCGAGGAGCAGCAACCCCGTCGCGAGCCGAAGGC
>DATIFC010000143.1:0-3190 GCA_035455445.1 Gaiellaceae bacterium
GCGGGGCCGGTGCTCTTCGAGCGGCTCGACTGGCGGCCGCTGGCGATCCGGCCGGTGCTCCCGATCGCCGCCGCCGAGCCTCCCGGCGAGCCGACGCGGCTCGACGCCTTCCGCGCGCGGCTAGCGGCCGACCTGCTCGCGCGCCTGGGGCGGGCCGAGGAGGATCCTGAGCTCGCGGAGGCGCTCGACCGCTGGGAGCTGTCGCTGTTCGCCGACGAGCCGTTCCGTTCCGAGCAGCTGCGCGAAGCCCTCGCGGCCCTGCTCGGCGGCGTCGACGGCCTGTGGGCCGCGGCCGTGCGCGCGGCCGTGCTGCTCGGCGAGACCGGTCGCGACCGCGCCGAGCAGCTGGAGCGGCTGCGGGCGCTCGCCCGGGGGGAGCAGGCGGGGCGCGCGGCCGCCGACGCGGTGCGCAAGGCGGTGGTGGAGACGCTTGCCCAGGGCGACCGGGCCGCGCTCGTCTCGACCCTGGACGACGCGCTCATCGGCGTCCGGCCCCGGCCGGCCGGCTACTTCGCGGCGATCGCGTCGTAGCGACCGGCCGGCTGGAGCCTGAGGCGGCTAGAGCGCCGTCTGCGCCGTCGGCGTCGGCAGGACCGTCCTGCCCGGGCACGGCGTCGCCCGGGAGAGCCGCACCGCGAGCGCGCCGCCGGCGCCGCCGAGCCGCAGGTAGCCGTCGTGGACGCGCACGGGAAGGCAGAGGTCGGGCCCCGGCTGCTCGAGCCTGAACACGTCGACGAGATCCTCGGCGTCGACGTCGGTATCCGTCTCGAGCCCCGCGCCGACCCCGCGGTGGAGCCACGTCGAGACGCAGTCGGAGTCGTTGCATCCGCGCACGGTCACCGCGTGCGGCGTGTCGTTGACCAGGCGCAGGGTCACGGTCGTGCGGCTCGTGTCGACGAGGGCGAGCGCGATGATGCCGCCGACGATCAGCGCCACCGCGACGAGCACGCCGATGCCGATCATCACCCTCACGCGGCGCGTGATCAGGAAGCGGGTGTGCTCGGTCGGCGCCTGCAGGTCCGGGTAGGGATCGACCCACTCCTCGCCGCGTCCGCGCGCGAGCCGACGGCTCTCCTGGCGGAGGTTCTGCTTGACCGCGTAGGCGAGGTTCTCGCGCCCTGCCCGGACGCGATCGTCGCTCGGGTCGACGAGCGCGGTCATGTCGAGGACGTGCTCGAGCCCCTCAGAGTCGTGCGCGCCGAGGTAGCCGCGGCGGGCCCGGTCGAGGCTCTTGAGCGCGGCCGGCCCGTCGCCGCGGTCGAGCGCCGCGCGAGCGTCGCCGAGGTCGCGGTTCGGATACGACGGCACGGTGGGGAAGGACCGTATCCCTTTCGACACGATCCCGGCACACACGCGTGCGAGAGGCACGGCTACGGTCGGCTGATGGACGAGGCACGCGCGGTGCTGCGGCGGCTGGAGCGGATCGAGGCCCTCGAGCGCGAGGGCGCGCCGGCGCGCTCGTTGCTCGCGGAGGTGCACGCGCTCGTCGAGGAGGCCGAGGCCTGGGTCGCCGCCGAGCCGGGCGGGGAGGGAGCCGCAGGCGCGGTCGTCGGCCGCTGCCGCGCCGCGCTGCTCGAGCCGGCGGCCCGGCGGTGAGTCCGGGCGCTGCGGGCATGATGAGCCGTGGCCTCGTATGCGCCGTCCTCGTCGCTGCGCTATCGCGACGCCGCCCGCGCGGCCGTTGCCGTGGCGGCGACGGTCTGGTTCTTCGGCGCGTCCTTCGGGCTCGTGGCCCGGGCGGCGGGGATGGGCGTGCTGGCACCGCTCGTAATGTCCGCGACCACGTTCGCCGGCTCCGCGCAGTTCGCCGTGGCGTCGATCCTCGGCGGCAGCGGCGCCGCTCTGGCCGCGATCGCGGCGGCCGTCTTGCTGAACGCACGCTACGCGCCGATCTCGATCTCCGTCGCCCAGCTCTTCCACGGCCCCCGCCTGCGACGGCTTGCCGAGTCACAACTGATCGTCGACGAGTCCTGGGCGCTCGCCGGGCGGAGCGGACGCTTCGACCGCCGGGTGCTCCTCGGTGCCGGGCTCCTGCTCTACGTGGCCTGGGTCTCGGGGACCGCGGTCGGGGTGCTGGCGGGGAACGCACTCGGTGACCCGAAGGATCTCGGCCTCGACGGCGCGTTCCCGGCGCTCTTCCTGGCGCTGCTCGTCCCGCAGCTTCGGACGCGGCGCGCGGTGGTCGCGGCGCTGGTATCGGCGGCGATCGCACTCCTGCTGATCCCCATCACGCCGGCGGGGACGCCAATCGTGGCCGCGAGCGCCGCCTGCCTGCTCGGCCTGAGGAGCGGGCGGTGAGCACCCTCTGGCTGGTCGTGCTGGTGGTCGGCGCCGCGACGGTCGCGCTCAAGGCGACGGGACCGGTGCTGCTCGGAGGGCGCGCGATCCCCGAGGCCGTCGCCGGGGTCGTCGAACTGCTCGCCCCGGTTCTCCTGACCGCGCTCGTCGTCACCCAGACCGTCGGCGGCGACAACGAGCTCGTGCTCGACGCGCGCCTCGCCGGCGTGGGGGCCGGAGCGCTCGCGATCGCGGCCCGTGCACCCCTGCCCGCGGTCGTCGTCGTGGCAGCGGCCGCGACCGCGCTCGCGCGCCTCGTCCTCTGAGCGGAGCCGTCCTGCCCTCGGCGTACATTCCAGGCGACGGACCGGCCCGACCAGACACCGCGCAAAATCGCGGGTTTTCCGCGGAGGTATCGCTAGCATGAGAGCGAAGAAAGGGGCTCGATGGGGCTCGCACGCCTGCTTCCGCGACCGGGAATCCGGACCGAAACCGCCCAGGGACCGCCCATGGGACGGGTGATCTCCTTCGCCAACCAGAAGGGCGGCGTCGCGAAGACCACCACGACGCTGAACCTCGGCGTCGCGCTCGCCGAGCAGAACCTGAGGGTGCTGCTCTGCGATCTCGACCCGCAGGGCAACCTGACGATGAGCCAGGGCCTCAACCCGGACACGATCGAGCGCTCGATGTTCGACGTGCTCGTGCACCGCCTGCCGATCCAGGAGGTCGTCCACCACACCGAGGTCGACCTCGCCGTCTCGTCGATCGACCTCGCCGGAGCAGAGCTCGCGCTCTCGAGCATGATCGGCCGCGAGCGCGCGCTCGAGAAGGCACTCGCGCCCGTGAGGGAGAACTACGACTTCGTCCTGGTCGACACACCCCCGTCACTCGGCCTGCTCACGATCAACGCGCT
>DATIFC010000144.1:0-5086 GCA_035455445.1 Gaiellaceae bacterium
GCGAAGCTCTACGCGCAGGCGCAGCGGCGCGTGGTCGAGCTGGAGGCGCTCGCGCGGATCTCGGAGGCGGTCTCGGAGTCGCTCTACCTGGAGGAGTCGCTGGAGGGGATCGTCGAGGCGACGGTGGACGCGCTCGGCGCCACTGGGGCGGCGATCGTGCTCGAGGACGGCGAGGTCGGGTGGCCCGAGGGCCGCGCCGGCAAGCACGCCGTGCGCGTGCCGTTGCGCTGGAAGGGCCGCCAGGTCGGCGAGCTCGTCTGCGACCGGGACACGCCGTTCACGGCCGACGACCGGGCACTGCTCGGCTCGATCGCAAGCCACGCGGCGGTCGCGCTCGAGCACGGGCGCGCGGTGATGCGCGGCGTGCTCGCGCAAGAGATCCACCACCGGGTGAAGAACAACCTGCAGACGGTGGCGTCGCTGCTGCGGCTGCAGGCGCGCGCCGACGGCGTGGACGCGCACAAGGCGCTCGACGACTCGGTCAACCGGGTCCTCGCGATCGCGGCCGTGCACGAGGTGCTGACCGAGCGGCGCGACGACGACGTCGAGCTGGACGAGCTGCTCGACCGGCTACGGGCGATGCTCGTCCAGGGGCTCGGCGCGTCGAAGGCCGTCGACTCCTCGCTGGAGCCGGTCGCGCTGGCGGGGAACCGCGCCACCGCGCTCGCGCTCGTCTTCTCCGAGCTGCTGCAGAACGCGCTCGAGCACGGTGGGCCCTCGGTGCGGGTAGAGCTGGCGCGGCGTGACGGTGAGGTGGTGCTCGCGATCGCCGACGACGGCGCAGGCGTGGACGGGGAGCCCGCCTCGGGGACGGGCCTCTCGATCGTCCGCGCGCTCGTTCGCGACGAGCTCGGCGGCACGCTGTCGCTGGAGTCGAACGGCGGCCTGCGCGCGGAGGTCGTCTTCCCGGCCTGAGCCTGTCGACGGTTTGACACACCTTCGCCACGGTCGCGCGACAGACAGGCGCGCCGCCGGAGGGTAGGCTGGCCGCCATGGCAGGGGGGCGGGTCGGGACCCGGAGTGGCGGGCGCGCGTGAACAAGAAGCCGCGCCGGTGACCTACCGCATCTTCGACACGGCGGCCGTCGACGGCCGCCGGAAGCTCGTCGCGCACGAGCTCGAGGCGCGGGCCGTCCGGCTCAACCAGTTCGACTCGCAGCCGCACCAGGAGGGCAAGGAGCATGACGAGCGTGAGTCGGGCCAGGAGGAGGTCTACTTCGCCCTTCGGGGGAGCGGCGTGCTACGCGTCGACGGCGAGGACGTCCCGCTCGAGCCGGGGCGCTACGTGCTCGTCGAGCCCGAGGCCACGCGGCAAGTCGCCGCCGGGCCGGACGGGCTCTCGTATGCGGTTGCCGGGGCCGTCGTCGACCGCTAGGCGGCGCGCTCGAAGACGGCCACGCGCCAGATCCGGCCGGAGCGCCTGTGCAGCACCGTCCGCAGGCCGGCGCCCTCCGCGATCGCCACTACCCGCGCCGGCTCGTGCAGGAACGTCTCGACGCCGCCGACCAGCCGGAACCAGACGTTCCCGAGACGCACCGCGAGCCGCATCCACCACGCGTCGTCGCGGGGGAAGCTCAGCGCCAGCAGCCGCCGCGAGTGCAGGGCCGCTGCGCCCACGAGCCTCTCGGGATCGGGGTAGCAGCAGACGACCTTGTGCATGACGACGACGTCGGCCGGGTCGACGAGCGACTGCTCCTCGACGAAGTCGCCGTGCCGGCGCTCGATCCGCTCCTGGACTCCGGCCTCGCGCGCGAGCTTCCCGGCCTCCTCGTCGTACCCGTGCGAGAGCTCGACGATCGTCGCGCGCTCGACACCCTTGCGCAGCAGCTCCAGCTCGAGTGCCCCCACGCCGCCGCCGACCTCGAGCGCGAAAGCGCCCGTCAGGCCACGCCGGCCGAGCTCGTCGACGAGCATCCGGGCCGTGTCGTCGAGGCCGCGTCGCCGGTAGCGCTTGGCGTCGCGCCTTGCCTGGCGCGGCCCGAAGAAGCGCTCGTAGCCCGATGCGCAGCAGGCGCTCATCACCGCGGAGTCTACGATCCGGCGCATGCGGATTCTCGTGGCCGAGGACGAGACGATCATCCGCCTCGACCTGCGCGACCTGCTGGAACGCTCGGGCTTCGAGGTGTGTGCCGAGGCGAAGGACGGCCTCGAGGCGGTCGAGCTCGCGCGCAGCGAGCAGCCCGACCTCGCGGTGCTGGACGTCAAGATGCCGCGCCTCGACGGGATCGAGGCCGCCCGCCGGATCCTCGACGAGCGCCCGATCCCGATCGTGATGCTGACCGCCTACGGCCAGGACGAGCTCGTCGCGCGCGCGGTCGAGGCAGGCGTCTTCGGCTACCTCGTCAAGCCGTTCCGAGAGCAGGACCTGCTGCCCGCGATCCGCACCGCGCGCGCCCGGCACGAGGAGCTCGTCGCGCTGCGCGAGCAGGCGGATTCCCTCGCCGAGGCGCTCGCCTCCCGCAAGGCGATCGAACGCGCGAAGGGGCTGCTGATGGAGCGCGAAGGGCTCACCGAGCAGGAGGCATTCGCGCGCCTGCGCAAGGCGAGCCAGGTCTCCGGACGGCCGCTGAAGGTCGTTGCCGAGGCGGTCGTCGCCACACTCGATACCCGGGACTGAGCTGTCGTCAGAATGCCGGGGTGCGGATCCTCTCCTCGCCGCGCTGGAGGCGCCGCCTGGCGCCGCCCCTCGTCGTCGCCGCGATCGCCGCGCCGCTGATCTACCTCGGCATCCACCTCTCGAGCCCCGGTGACAAGGGCGCCGCGACCGGGCCCGAGGTCAACCTTCCGGGCTACGCACAGCCGAAGCACGCACCCTTCACGAAGGCCAAGCAGCGCGAGGTGCGCAAGGTGCTGCGTGAGTTCATCCTGACGGCGGTCGACCGGCAGCACGTCGGGCGCTCGTGGGAGATCTCCGCGCCGAGCCTGCGCGCGGGGTTCACGCGCAAGCAGTGGGGCCGCGGCGACCTGCCCGTCGTGCCGTACCCCGCCGCGAACCGCGGGCTCGGCGACTGGAGCTTCGTCCACTACTCCACCACCGACACGATCGGCCTGGAGGTGTTCCTCCTCCCGAAGCGCGGCTCGGGCTGGTCGGCGATGACCGCCGACGTCGAGCTGGTCAAGGGCCACGACGGCAAGTGGCGCGTCGACTACTGGATGCCGAAGAAGTTCCACGGGCCGCCGTCTCTGGCGAAGACGAAGCCGACCGCGACGAGGAAGGCCAGTCCGGCCAGGGCGGTGCCGGTGCACAGGGCCGCGGGAAGGCGAAAGGCTGCGCCGCCTCCGGTTCAGGCCGTGGGGACGCCGAAGCCGAGCCGTGTCTGGTGGATCCTGCCGATCGCGCTCCTCTCGCTGATCGTGCTCGTGCCGCTCGCGATCGCCCTCAACTCGTGGCACCGCAACCGGCAGGCGCAGCGCGACTACCTGCGCGCCCAGGGCCGCTCCTAGGCCTGGGCTTCTTCGAAGAGCCTCTCCCAGCGCGAGATCAGGCCCTGCAGCTCCTCCCGTGCACGCCGGTGCGCGGCCAGCGTCTCGACGTCGGACCAGTCGTCGGCGAGCTGCCGCTCGAGGTCCGCGACCGCCTGCTCCTGGGCAGAGATCCGGCCCTCGAGCTGCTCGAGCTCGCTCGGCCGAGGCGCACGCTCCTTGCGCGGCGGCCTCGGCTTCTCCTTTCGCGCCGGCGGCTCGACGCGTGGAGCCGGCGGTGGCTCCTCGCGGTGGCGGGCGTACTCGGCCCAGCCGCCCTCGAACGAGCGCAGCGACCGGCCCTCGATCGCCAGCAGCCGGTGTGCGACGGCGTCGAGCAGCGCGCGGTCGTGTGAGACGAGCAGGACCGTCCCGGGGAACGCGTCGAGGGCCTCCTCGAGCGCCTCTCGGCTCTCGAGGTCGAGGTGGTTGGTGGGCTCGTCGAGCACGAGGAAGTTCGCGCCGGAGGCGACGACGAGGGCGAGCGCGAGCCTGCGCCGCTCACCGCCCGAGAGCGCGGTGACGGGCTTCTCGTGCGCCTCCCAGCCGGAGAAGAGGAAGCGGCCGAGCAGGCTCTGCGCCTGAGGCCGCGGCAGTCCGGTCGCGCGCTGGGCGCAGTCGAGCACGCTGCCGCGCTCGTCCAGCTCGACCTCGTGCTGCGAGAAGTAGGCGGGGACGACGCCGTGGCCGAGGCGGACGCGCCCGCCCACGGTCTCGCGGCGGCCGAGCACCGTCTCGAGCAGCGTCGTCTTGCCCGACCCGTTGGGCCCGACCAGGCCGACGTGCTCCCCGCGCTCGAGCGCGAAGGAGGCGTCGTCGAGCAGCTCCTTGTCGCCGGCGCTCACGGCCAGGGCCTCGGCGTCGAGCACCGTCCGGCCGCTGCGCGCCGGCTTCAGGAAGTCGAAGCCGAGCGACTTGCTGCGGCGCGAGAGCAGCTCGAGCTCGCCCGTCGCGGCGCCGCGCTCGCGTTCCAGCCGCTTGATCTGCGTCAGCTTCGCCTGCGCCTGCTTCGCCTTCGACTTCTTGTAGCGGAAGCGCTCCACGAAGCGCTCGAGCCGCGCGATGTCGGCGCCGACGCGCTCCGCGGTCTTCGCGGCGGCCTGCGCGCGCGCCGCCTTCTCCAGGCGCCAGACGTGCCAGGGCCCCGGGAAGAAGAGCGAGCGCCCGGCCTCGAGCTCGAGCACGCCGGTCGTGACCGCCTCCAGGAACCAGCGGTCGTGGGCGACGAGGATCACCGCCGCGTCGAGCGACTGCAGCTCCTGCTCGAGCCACTCGAGGTTCTCGACGTCGAGGTGGTTCGTCGGCTCGTCCAGGAGCAGCAGGTCGGGGTCGCCCGCGAGGGCGCGAGCGAGTGAGGCGCGCGTCAGCTCGCCGCCCGAGAAGGTCTCGAGCGGCCGGGCGAGGTCGGGCTCGCCGAAGCCGAGGCCGCGCAGGGCCGCGGCGGCGCGGTCGCGCCAGTCGTAGCCGCCTGCGTGCTCGAGCCGCGCCTGGGCGGCGGCGTAGCGGGCGAGCGTCGCCTGCCCGTGGTCGCCGGTCGCCATCGCCTGCTCGAGCGAGCGCAGCTCCTCCTCGGTCTCGATCAGGTCGCGCGCGCCGGTGAGCGCGTACTCGCGCAGCGTCAGGCC
>DATIFC010000145.1:0-28816 GCA_035455445.1 Gaiellaceae bacterium
ATCGTCACCCCCGGCATCCTCGGCCCGGACTACTTCCGCGACGTCGCCGCGATCCTGGACGCCGCGGCGGGCGGCCCGCCCGACCTCGCCGCGGTCGCAGCGGCGATGCGCCGCCACGGCCTCACGCCCGCGCCGTAGCCCGCTAACCGAGCGAGGGATCAAGCCCGTGGCGGCGCCGCCCGATGCTTCAGCGTCTCTGCTGCAACCCAAGGAGTCGCCATGCGGAAGCTCGCTGCAAGTGATCTCTTCGCGTCGTTCTGCCGCCAGGAGCGCGGTCAGACGATGGCGGAGTACGGCGTCGTGCTCGCCCTCGTCACCCTCGCGGTGATCGGCGCGATGACGATGCTCTCCGGCAACATCAGCGGCGCGTTCTCGGCCGTCGCGGGCGTCCTGCCGTAGCGGTCAGGAGGCGGTCCCGGAGGTGTCCGCCTCGGGCGAGCTGAGGTAGTTCGGCCGCACGTACTGCGGCTCGAAGCCTGCGCGCGCGATGTTGCGCCACGAGCCTCCGGGCTCGCCGTCGCGGGGCTCGCCCGTCTCGGTCGCGACGATCTCGCAGCCGGCCTCCGCCGCCGCGTCGACGCGCGCGGCGAGGATCGCGTTCTGCGCTCCCTTGCGCCGGTGCTCGGGCACCGTGGCCGCGATGCCGAGCCAGCCGACGGCGCCCGTGACGTACAGGGCGCCGACGCCTGCCGGCTCGCCACCGTCGAAGGCGACGAAGCAGTGCCAGCCCGGCCGGCGGGGGAGGCGCGCCAGCCACCCGCGGAAGAACTCCGGCGTTCCGTAGCCGCGGACGAAGGCCTCGGCGAAGGCGACCCCTTCCTCGACGCGCTCGACCCGGAGCTGCGTGTCCGCGACGGGCGCGCCTCCCGCGCGGCGGGTGAACTTCGTCCAGCCGTATCCCTTCGTGGAGCCGCGGCGCTCGAGCCAGGACGGCAGCTCGGGCGGCTCGGCCTGGGGCGCGAGGGCGACTGCCCACGCGATCCCGTCACGGTAGAACGACGCGATCCGCTCGAGCCCCTCCTCGGTCGCCGGCCTGTCCAGGCCGAGGCCGAGCACCCGGTTGAACATCGCGGAGCGGGCGTCGGCCTCCAGCCGGATACACAGCGCGCCGCCGAGCTCCGCGGTCCTCGCGCCGAGGCCCGCGGGGGCGACCGCGTACAGGTCGCGGAACGCCTCGAGCTCCGCGAGCTCGGCGGGATGCATCACGCAGCTCCCTCGACGGCCGGCCCGCGCAGGGCCACGGGCTCGCGCCGGCGGAGCACGCGGACGTCCTCGACGAAGAGCACCGCCAAGGTCGCGCTCAGGCTGATCAGCCCGGCCGCGAAGAGCGTCGAGCGCGTGCCGACCGCCTCGGCCACCGGGCCGGCGACCGCAAGGCCGATCGGGATCAGCGCGAACGAGCCGAGGGCGTCGTAGGAGGAGACGCGGGAGAGCCGATCAAGCGGGATCTCCTGCTGCATCGTCGTGTCCCAGAGCACGCCGAACGTCTCGGTGCCGATCCCCGCGGCGAGGGCGAGCACGAGCACCGCGGCGAGCGGCAGCGGGATCGCGAGCCCGAAGAGGAGCGGCACGCTCAGGAGGAAGCCGAGCGTCGCCACGAGCAGCAACCGCCGTGGGCGCAGGCGCAGCATCAGGATGCCGCCGGCGACGAGGCCCACGGACTGCGCGGCGCCGATCAGGCCCCAGCCGGCGGCGCCGTGGAAGTGCTGCTTCGAGACGGCCGGGCCGAGCACCCCTTCCGTCCCCTGCAGCACCGCGTTGACGAAGCCGAACTGGAGCACGATCGCCCACAGCCACGCCCGGCCGGAGAACTCGCGCCAGCCGAGCTTGAGGTCGGCGACGAAGTTCGACGACTGCATGTGCAGGCTGCGCGGCAGGCGCATGGCGGCGAGCAGGGCCGCGGCGGCAAAGAAGCTCGCGGCGTCGATGGCGATCCCGGTGGCGGGGCTCGTCGCGTAGACGACGAGGCCGGCTGCCGCGCCGCCGAGGATCGCCGAGCCGTTGAGCCCCAGGCGCAGGAGCGCGTTGGCCGGCTGGAGGAGCCGCTCGGGAACCGTCTGCGGCACGATCCCGCTCGAGGCCGGGAAGAAGAAGGCGAGGCTCGTCCCGTTCACCGCCGCGAGCGCCGCGAGCTGCCAGACGCGCGCGTGGCCCGAGAAGAGCAATGCTGCGACGGTCGCCTGGCTCGCACCGGAGAGCAGATTGGAGCCGACCATCACGAGGTGCCGCGGCAGACGGTCGGCCCAGATCCCCCCGACGAGCAGGAACGCGACCGTCGGCACCGCGCGCGCGGCGAGCACGTAGCCGAGGTCGGCCTTCGAGCCGGTGAGGTCGAGCACCGCGAAGGCGAGCGCGATGATGCCGAAGGAGCCGCCGACGAAGGAGACGGTGCGCCCGAGGAAGAGCAGGCGGAACTCGCGCTCCGCCAGCGGCCCGAGCCTAGGACGCCTCAGCGCGCTTCTCCCAGTAGCGCCTGAGGCCGGCATACGACTGCCAGAACGGCATCGCCTGCTCGTAGGCGTCGCGGTCACCGCCCAGGTCTGCCGCGGCCGCGGTCTCGAACTCGTCCTCGCTCGCCCCGTCCCTGACGCGCTCCGCCCACTCGCGCAGGCGGCGGCGGAGCTCGCAGAGGTGCCGCTCGACGTCCTCGGCGACGCCGAAGTGGATCAGGGCCAGGCGCTCGGGCCGCCGGGCCTCGAGCTCGTCGAGGGTGCGCTCCCACGCCTCGAGGTCGATCTCCGGCGGCGGCGTGGGCGGCAGCACGAACTCGCCCGGCTGGATGCGCACGCCCGCGGCGTCGCCGGCGTAGAGCGTGCCGTCGGGGCCGAGGTAGCAGACGTGGTGCGAGGCGTGGCCCGGCGACGGAAAGCAGTCGAGCCCCAGCACCCGCCCGCCCACGACGTGGACGTTCTCGGCCGGCACGGGTGCCAGCTCGCCCCAGAGTCGGTCGAGCTCGTCGCCGTAGAGCCGCCGCGCGCTGGCCTCGAGCTTCTCCGGGTCGACCAGGTGCGGCGCGCCCACGTCGGAGACGTGCACTTGCAGCCCCGGGTGCTCGCGCACCAGCACTCCGGCCGCGCCCGCGTGGTCGAGGTGGATGTGGGACAGCATCAGGTGCCGCAGGTCGCGCAGCTCGAGGCCCCGCTCGGCGAGCCGGGCCTTCAGCTCGGGGACGCAGCTCGCCGGGCCGCAGTCCTGTAAGGCGAGACCGTCGTCCGTCTCGACGAGGTAGCAGCCGATGACGCGCTCGTGCCCGAGGTGGTGAAGGTCGAGCAACTCGGGCACGCGCTCGATCCTAGCGGGGGGCGAGGGCGGAGCCCGATCCCCGCCCCCCTCGGATCTTCCCTATTGGTCCGCCCAGTAGGCCGCCGTCGAGATCGACGGCCACTCGCGCTCAGGATCGGCGCGGTAGAGCGGATTCATCGCGTAGACCGTGACCCGCGCCGTGCCCGCCGTGTTCGTCCCGTGCGCGATCACGGCCGAGCCCGGCGCCGTCGCCGACTGCGCGTCGAGCAGCCAGAGGCCCGCGGCGAAGAAGCCCGTGTTCGGGAAGCGGGCGTCGATCGCCAGCGGCCCGGTCGAGGTGAACCAGGTCGGCGGGTCCATGATCGCCGTGTCCTGCGCCGGGTAGGCGCCGACGATCGGGCTGTCCTGCCCGCCGAGGTTGTTCCAGTAGACGATGCCGCTCCGGCCGGCGCCGCCGCGGCTCGCTGCGGTCAGGCCCGCGACCTGGGCGGCGTTGGTCAGGAACGCGGCGCCGTTGCTCCCGGCACCGAGGTACCCGCCGTGGTCGGCGAAGAACGCCGTCAACCGGGCCCGCGCCGTCGCGCCGGCGGGCCAGTTGGCCGTGTTGAAGACGACGTCGTAGTCGGCGAGCGGGTTCGGAGCGCCGGGGTCGTTGAGCGGGCTCGTCGCCCCCGTCGCGATCGGGTCGGCGGTGAAGCCGAGGTTGCGCAAGACCCAGATGTCCTGGTTCAGCGCGGCGGTCAGGACGGCGATCCTCGGCACCCGGTCGATCGGGTCGAGCGCCGGCAGCGAGCCGGCCGAGACGCCGTAGAAGTAGACGCCTGCCGCCTTGCCCGCCGCGTCGAGCGCAGCCGCGGTCGCCGCGTCCGCCGGGAAGACGACGGTGCCGGCCGGGAAGGTGCTGCCTCCGCTCGAGAACGAGCCGAGGGCCAGCTCGGCGGAGACACCGTCGACCACGAGGCCGTTCAGCGTCCGTACCGCGGTCGGCGAGTCGACCTTCAGCGCGTACCGGTCGGCCGCTCCCGCGACCACCCCGCCGCCGAGCGGCTCCGGAGAAGCCACCGGGTGCGTCTTCGGGCTGAAGTCCGAGCCGAGCGGGATGGTCACGACCGCCGCCCCCCAGAGGTAGCCGTGGCTCCAGGCGCCCGGGGGCGCGTAGAGCGTCGAGATTCGCGACGAGACGTCGTCGCCGATCCCGAGGGCGGTCTCGGCGAGCCCGCGGTGTGGCTGGTCCATCCAGACGACGTACGAGCCCGCCGCGAAGGTCTGGCCGTCGAAGGTCGTGGCCTTGTCGAGCCGCGAGACCTCGATCCCGTTCGTCAGCAACCACCGGACGAGCCGGTTGGCCTCCGGGTCGCTCCGCTGGCCCACTCCGAGCGGGATCACGTACGCGGTCGGGTAGTCGCGCATCCAGTTGTTCTCGACGTCGAACGGTGCGGGGCAGCACGGCGGCCGCGGCTCGCCGGCGACGCCGCGCCGGTAGATCTCGAGCATGTCGTGCATCAGGTCGTGCCGGTTGGCGATGTCGAATGCGAGCGTCGAGGTGGCCACCGTGGACTGCGCGAGCCGCGCCGCGAGGCGCCCGCGCGGGAACGTCGTCAGCCCGGGCGCGCCGCAGACGCGCTGCGTCGCCGGGTTGGCGTTCAGGCTCGAGCACATCTCCACCGTCGAGCCGTTCAGCCCGACGAGCTGGTTGTACATCGGCGTGTAGAACGGCCCCCAGTCGTCCCAGCCCTCGGCCACGGCCGGCCCGGGCGTCGTTCCGTCGGGGCAGGTCGTGCTGCCGATCGGCGGCAGGTCGGCGGTTGCGCACCACTCGTTCACGGGGCGCTGCGCGCCCAGGTCGACACCCGCGAGCGCGACCTTGTTCGCGAGCGTCCGCGGCTGGTTCCACTTCAGCCAGAGGTCGTAGTCGATCCCCGGGTTGTGCGGCTTCGTGGTCGCCTCGATCAGCGTCGGCGTCACGTAGCCGTGCTGGTCGAGCATGTCCGGGAAGAGCCACTTCTGCATCACGGAGACGGACGCGTTGACCTCCGGCTGCGACTGCGTCAGGAAGTCGCGGTTGAGGTCGAACCCGTTGCCGTTCGTTCTGGTTCCGGCGGCGCGCCCGTCAGGGTTCTGGTCGCTGTTGACGACCACGATCGCGTGGTCGAGGATCGAGTCGACCAGCGGGTCGGTCCCGTACGGAGTCGTCGCCAGCCGGTTGACGAGGAGCATCGAGGCGTCGACGCCCTCGTACTCGTTCCCGTGGATGGCGGCCTGGATGAAGATCGGGATCTTGAACTCGCCTCCGATCTTCTCCAGGCGTTTCTGGGCCTTGGCCGGGTCGTCGAGCGCGTCGGCCCGGATCTTCTCCCAGTTCTGGAACGCCTTGCGCTGGTCGTGCGTCGCCAGCTGGTTGATCGTCACGAGGTACATCGGCCGCCCACCGGCCGAGTGGCCGAACACGTCGACCGACATGCGACCGTCGAGGCTCTCGGCCTTGATCGCGTCGAGCGTGCACCCGATCGCGTAGTACGGGATGTGCGGGAAGCTGCCGACCGGGTCGGTCGGGTTCGTCCCGTCGGGCAGCGCGCCGGCGGCGTCGGGCTCCGGTGTGCCGCACCAGGGTGGCGCGATCGTCACCGCCCGCGCGCCGCCCGCCAAGGCCAGCGCGGCCGCGGCAAGTGCCAGCGTGCCGAGGCCGAGCAGGGCAGCCCTGCTGAGTCTCTTCGACATGTGCCCACCTCCTTCGCCGGAGGCCGACCGGCAGCGGCTCCGGCGGCACGCGCCCCCCGTTGGCACGGCCGACGCGCTCGCTCCCCCTACGTCGCCGGTCGCCCATTCATAGACGACCTGACGGGCCCGGTCAAACGCGGGGCTATGGGACGCGCTCGAGGACGCCGACGTACGACGGCTCACCCTCGCCGATCACCCGCGTCAGGCACCAGCCGGTGCCGCCTGCGAGCTCCGCCAGCTCCTGCGGGGAGGCGAGCAGGTAGTCGAACCAGGGCGAGCGGTGACGGCTGTGGCGGATGCGGATCCGCAGCTGGCCGGCCATCCGACCGCGGCGGCGGTTGCGCTCGTGGTAGGCGAGGTGCTCGGGGTTGTCGGTCGTGTAGGGGTCGGTGCTCTCGGCGAGAATCCTCGCTCCCGGGCTCGTGACCGACTTGAAGCGGCGCAGAAGCCACGGTGCGCGCCGACGGTTGCCGAGCAGGCCGCAGTTGTTGCCGAACATCACGATCGTGTCGAAGCGGCCGAGCGCCGGGCCGACCCGCGTCACCGCCAGCTCCCTGACGTCCTTCACCCCGCGTCGGCGCGCGACCTCGACGGCGAGCGGGGAGACGTCGATCCCGACCACCTGGTGCCCGCGCCCTTGCAGCTCGAGGGCGACGCGGCCTGCGCCGCAGCCGACGTCGAGCACGCGGCCGCGCACGAGCCTCAGCGCCGAGCGCTGTGGCCCGGGCCACCGCCGGAACGGCGCGAAGTACGCGTCCGGCCCGAAGCGGCTCGCGTTGATGAAGCCGTCGTCCCGCTCGACGATCTCGAGAGCGGGCCTGCCCTCGAGGTGGTCGAGCACGAGCCGCCCGTAGGCGTCCTCGTGCTCTTTCAAGCGGTCGTCGCCGCGGAGCGGACGAGCGCAGCTTCGAGGTCGGCGACCAGGTCCTCCGCCGATTCGATCCCGACCGACAGGCGCACGAGGCTCCGCGGCGCGGCGAAGGGCGCATCCGCGGTCGACGCGTGCGTCATCCGCGCCGGGTGCTCGATGAGGCTCTCGACCCCGCCGAGGCTCTCGGCGAGGCGGAAGAGCTTCGTGCGGGCGCAGAGAGCGACGGCCTCCTCCTCCGACTCGCAGAGGAACGAGACCATCCCGCCGAAGTCGCGCATCTGGTGGGCGGCGATCCGGTGGCCGGGGTGCGACGGAAGGCCGGGGTAGAGCACCTGTTCCACGCGCGGATGCCGCTCGAGAAACGCCGCAACCGCGTGCGCGTTCTCGCAGTGCTTGCGCATCCGCACGGCGAGCGTCTTCAGGCCGCGCAGCACGAGCCAGCAGTCGAAGGGCCCGGGCACCGCGCCCAGCGACTTCTGCAGGAAGAGCAGGCGCTCTGCGACCGTCGGATCGTTCGTCGCGACGAAGCCGCCGATCAGGTCGGAGTGGCCGCCCAGGTACTTCGTGGTCGAGTGCACGACCACGTCGGCGCCGAGCTCGAGCGGCTGCTGCAGGTAGGGAGAGGCGAAGGTGTTGTCGACGACGACCATCGCGCCGACGGCGTGCGCGGCCTCGGCGGCGGCGCGGATGTCGACGACGTTCAGCAGCGGGTTGGTCGGCGTCTCGAGCCAGACGATCCGCGTCCGCTCGTCGAGGTGCGCCGCGAGGTTCGCGTTGATCTCGTCGGCGGGCACCCACTCGAACTCGTAGCCCTTCGGCTCGTAGACCTGCGAGAACATCCGGTAGACGCCGCCGTAGACGTCGGCCACGGCGACGACGCGGTCGCCGGGTTCGAGCAGGTGCATCAGCGTCGTCGTCGCGCCGAGGCCAGACGAGAAGGCGACGCCGTGCTCGGCGCCCTCGAGCGAGGCGAGGCAGAGCTGGAGCGCGGTGCGCGTCGGGTTCGAGACGCGCGAGTAGTCGTAGCCCTTGTGCTCGCCGACCGCCTCCTGCACGTAGGTGGAGGTCTGGTAGATCGGCACCGTCACGGCGCCGGTCGCGGGATCCGGCTCCTGCCCGTCGTGGATCGCGCGCGTCTCGAAGTCCACGGCTCGATTGTAGTTAGGCCCGACCGGGTCAGCTGAAGGGCTTGACGACCATGTCGAAGACGATCAGGAACATCAGCGCGACGTCCACGCGGGCGACGAGCAGGATCCTGCGCAGGCGCGACTGCACCTCGCCCGACTTCGGCCCGTGCTCGGCCGCCGCCTTGTTCAGCCGCTTCGCCTCGGGGCCCAGGAAGAGGATCCCCGTCGCGGCCGAGAGCGCCCAAGCGATCAGCCCGAAGACGATCCAGAACTGGTTGTACGGGATGTCGCCGTTCGACGTCATCGCGATCCCGAAGCCGAGCACCACGAACGACATCACGGGGAAGAGCCGGCCAGCGACCGTCTCGGCCCAGTGGCCGATCTGCAGCAGCTGGTCGTCGTCGTTCGCGAGCTCGGCCAGCAGCGCGCAGATCGTGAGGAAGAGGCCGCCGCCGACCCACACCACCGCGGCGCCGACGTGCAGCATCTTGAAGACGAAGTACCACTGCGTGTTCGCCGCGAAGATGATCGAGACGACGAGCAGCGCCACCGCGATGACGCTCGTGACGACGATCGACGTCCGGCGGCGCGCCTCGGCAGGCACCGGTCCAGCGTGTTCCACGAATAGCCCTCTTTCGTTCGTGATGCGATCCGGCCGCGAAGCCTAACGCGGTCAGGCGACGGCAACCACGCGCTCGGCCCCGGACTCGCGGTACTCGTCGCCGAGCTTCTCTCGCAGCGTCCGCTCGAGCTCGCCCGAGGCCTCGAGCTCCTCGACGATGTCCGCGCCGCCGACGAGCTCGCCGCGCACGAAGACCTGCGGGATCGTCGGCCAGCCGGAGAGCGCCGAGAGCTCCTCGCGGATGCGCGGGTCGGGCAGGATGTCGACCGCCGTCACCGGAGCGCCCGCGCGCCGCAGCGCCTCGAGCGCCCGGTGTGAGTTGCCGCACATCACGAACTGCGGCGTGCCCTTCATGAACAGCGCCACGTCCTCGTTCTCGATGATCCCCTTGATCTGGTCGTGCAGCTCCGTCACGTCGTTCCTTTCGTCTTGATCCGCAACTCGTGAATCGTGCCATCCGCGAGCGGGGTGGCGAGGGCGTCGTAGACGAGGCGGTGCTGCTCGACCAGCGAGAGGCCGTCGAAACGCGGGCTCGCCACCGTCACCTGGAAGTGGTCGCCCCCGCCGGTGCGGTCCTCGACCGCAACCTCGCCGCCGGGGAACGCGCCCCGGAGGAGCTCTACGAGCCGTTCCGTCACGAGCTGTTGCCGCGGCCCGCGGCACCGCTTGCGGTGCCGCCGTCAGGACTCGCGGGCTTTGCCCGTGAGTCCGTATGAAATGACCGGTCGAGGCGCTGCGTGTCGTGGGCACGGCCGTGGGCGAGGTACTCGAGCAGGTCGGAGCGAGTCAGCATCCCGGCCGGCTTCCCGCGCGTCGCGACGACGACGGCGGGGCTGCCGCCGCTCAGCGCCGAGAAGACCTCGTCGAGCGTCTCCTCCGCCTCGACCGCCGCGAGCGGCGGCTGCATCGCGGCCGCGACCTCCTCGTTGAGTGCGTCGGGGTTGCGGAAGACGAGGTCGAGCAGCCCGCGCTCCTGCAGCGACCCGACGACGTCGGCCAGCGAGCCGCCGGAGTCGTGCCGCATCACCGGCAGCTGCGAGATCGAGTAACGCTGCATCAGGTCGATCGCCGCTCCGACCTTCTGGTGCGACTCGATCGTGACGAGCTCCGGAACCTCGGAGCCGTCCTGGCGCTTGTAGCGCAGCACCTCGCCGACCGTCGGCGCCGGCTCGTGTCGCTCGAGGAAGCCGAGCTCGATCAGGTAGTTGTCGTCGTAGAACTTCGACAGGTAGGCACGCCCGCCGTCCGGGAAGATCGTGACCACGGTCTTGCCCGGGCCGAGCTCCTTCGCGATCTCGACCGCCGCCCACGCCGCGGTGCCGCCGGAGCCGCCGACGAGCAGGCCTTCCTCGCGCGCCAGCCGCCGCGCGGTCAGGAACGAGTCGCGGTCGGAGACCGTGACCCAGCGGTCGACGACCGAGGGGTCGAACGTCTCCGGGTAGAAGTCCTCGCCGATCCCCTCGACCAGGTACGGATGCTGGTTCTCGGCGCCCGCGGTGTAGATCGAGCCCTCGGGGTCGGCGCCGACGATCGCCAGCCCGGGGTTCTGCTCCTTCAGGTAGCGCGCGGTGCCGGTGATCGTGCCGCCGGTGCCGACCGCGACCACGAGCGCGTCCAGCTCGCCGCCGGTCTGCTCCCAGATCTCCGGGCCTGTGGTCTCGTAGTGCGAGCGCGGGTTCGCCTCGTTGCGGTACTGGTCGGGCTTGAACGCGCCCGGGATCTCCTCGGCGAGCCGGTCGGAGACCGAGTAGTAGCTCTCCGGCGAGTCCGGCTCGACGGCGTAGGGGCAGATGATCACCTCCGCGCCGAAGGCCTTGAGCAGCGAGATCTTCTCGCGGCTCATCTTGTCGGGCATCGTGAAGATGCAGCGGTAGCCGCGCAGGGCGGCGACGATCGCGAGGCCGGTGCCGGTGTTGCCGGAGGTCGGCTCGACGATGGTGCCGCCGGGCTTCAGCTTCCCGTCGCGCTCGGCGGCGTCGAGCATCGTGACGGCGATCCGGTCCTTGATCGACCCGCCCGGGTTGTTCAGGAACTCGAGCTTGCCGAGGACGGTCGCGGCGCCGTCGGGAACGACGTTCTGGAGCCGGACCAGCGGGGTGTTGCCGACCAGCTCGAGCAGCGTCGGGTACTCGCGCGCCATCGCGCGCAAGCGTACCGCCTGGTCAGGCCGCGACCCGCGCGGCCTCCGCCTCCACGGCCGGGACCTCGGCACCACGCAGCAGGACGAACGCTGCCACCGCGCCGGCCAGCGCGATTCCGAGCAGCGCCCAGAACGCGGTCTGGTAGCCGGAGGTGAACGCCTCGGCCGGGTTATGCCCGGTGCCGAGGAGGTTGTTCGCGTGCGAGGTGAAGATCGTGGCCGCGATCGCGACCCCGATCGCGCCGCCGATCTGCTGGTTCGTGTTGATCAGGCCGGAGGCCAGCCCCGCCTCACGGTGCTCAACCTGCGAGAGGGCGGCGATCGAGACCGGGACGAACGAGAAGGCGAGCCCGAGCGCGAAGGTCAGGTAGGCCGGGAGCAGGTCCGGCCAGTAGTGGCCGTCGACCGGGATCTGCGTGTACCAGCCGAGCGACGCGGCGAGCACGAGCATCCCGAACACGATCACCGGCCGCGGCCCGAAGCGGGTGGTCAGCGCCTGCGCGACGCCGGCCCAGATCACGGTCGTGCCCGCGGTCGCGAGGAAGGTGACGCCGGTCTCGAGCGCCGACCACCCCAGCACCTGCTGGACGTAGAGGGTCAGCACGAAGAAGTTGGCGAAGATCACCGCGCCGAGCAGGAAGCCGACGACGTTCGCCGCCAGCAGCGAGCGAATACGGAAGATCCGCATCGGCACGAGCGGCGCCGAGCTGCGCATCTCGATCGCGATCGAGATCAGCACGAGCAGGCCGGAGACGACCAGCAGCAGGATCGTCCGTGCAGTGATCCAGCCGACGTCCGGCGCCTTCGAGATCGCGTACACGAAGATCGCCAGGCTGCTCGTGATGGTGACCGCGCCGGCCGCGTCGAACTTGCGGTGGCCGAGGTCGGCGGTGCTCTCCGGCACGAAGCGAAGCGTGAGGAACAGCACGATCGCGCCGACGGGGACGTTGACCCAGAAGATCCACTCCCAGCCGAAGTACTTGGTCAGGATCCCGCCGAAGAGGACGCCGGCCGCCGCGCCCGACCCGCCGAGCGCTCCCCAGATGCCGAGCGCCTTGTTGCGCTCCGCGCCCTCGCGGAAAGTCGTGGTCACGATCGAGAGCGCGGCCGGCGAGATGATCGCCGCGCCGAGGCCCTGAGCCGCGCGGGCGGAGAAGAGGACGCCGGGGCTGTTCGCGAAGCCGCAGACGAGGGAGGCGGCCGTGAACAGGATCAGCCCGACGAGGAAGATCCGGCGGCGGCCGAGCAGGTCGGCCATCCGGCCGCCGAGCAGGAGGAAGCCGCCGAAGGCGATCGCGTACGCGGTGATCACCCACTGCGCGGTCAGCTCCGTGATGTTCAGGTCCTTCTCGATCGACGGGATCGCGACGTTGACGATCGCGACGTCGAGAACGGTCATGAAGAAAGCAGCGCCCACGATCGCGAGCGTCAGCCAGCGGCGATCGACTGTGGAGCTCATCGTCCTCCCTTGGGTCGTTCCCTGCGGTCTGCGGTGCTCGAACGAGGCCTTGCGGCGGCCTATTCCAGACCGAGACGGGGCCCCGAATGCTTCGGCCCAGGGTAGCGCGGTCACGCTCTTGCCACAAAGCCGTCACCCACGCGTGCGCCGGCCGGCGATACGGTGTCCTCGGGGGAAACCACGCGGGGGTCCCCCCGGGGGAAGGGTTCTCGCGCGCGCGACTGCACGGTTTTCGCGAGGTCCGGCCGCTCGTTTCGAGAGGATTTCGGCGTGGCAAGCCTGACCCCCGCGCATGCAGCCCCGCGCCGCTGGAGGGCGCGGCTCGGTGTGGTCGGGCTCGTGGGGGTGCTCGCCGCCACGGCGACGGCGGTTGCCGGGCACGGCCGCACGGCCTCGGACTGCGCGCCGCTGCGCTCCGACACGACCTACGTCGACGGGGTCTACGCCGCCCTCGCGGCGAAGCAGGATGTCTGGGGCGACCAGCTCGTCGGCTCGCCCCAGGGCCCGACCTACGCGGGCGTGAGGAGCCGCCTGCACCCGTTGCTGCGGGTGGGCCGGCCGGCCGGGCTGAAGCCGAAGCGCCTGACGGACTCGGGCGTCTACTACGTCCCCTTCGGCCTCCCGCGCGGGGCGGGCGGGGCGGGCGCGGTCGACCTGCACGTCGCCGACGGCAGCCAGGTCGTCTCGCAGCTCGCGAACGGCCCGCGGCTGACGGTCTCGGTCGGCGCGCGCGGCAGCGAGCGCTACGGCTCGTGCCTCGACCGGCTCGAAACGCCGCGGCTCGCCCAGGGCTACCTGCCGATCCTGCAGACCGCGTACGTCGACGCCGACGGGGTTCGCTACCGGCAGGAGTCGTTCGCCGCGCGGATCCGCCAGACCCGCTCGCTCGTCAGCTTCGTGCGCCTGAGCGCCGACCCGCGCGGGACGCGCGTGCACCGGGTGCTGCTGCGCTTCACCGCTTCCGACCGCCACCTGCGCCGGGTCGGGTGGCAGCTGCGCCTCGGCAAGCGCGCGCGCCTGCTCTTCAGCAAGGGGGCGCGGGTGGAGGGGCGCTCGGTCGTCTTCGCCGCGCGCCGGCCGCGCGTCGTCTACCTGGCGTGGCTGAACGAGCCCTCCCGGGCGCGGCCGGTCCGCCTCGACAGGGCCTCGTACGAGCGCGCGCGCCGCTCGGTCGCGGCCTACTGGACGCGCCGCCTGGCCACGGGCGGGGAGCTCGTCGTCCCCGAGCAGCGTGTCTACGACGCCGAGCGCAGCCTCCTGATCCAGAACCTCCTGATGTCGTGGCGCTACAGCCTCGGTAACGCCTATTGCCGCTTCACCTGGGAGCTCGTCGACGTCGCCGAGGTGATGGGCGCGTACGGGTTCCGAGGGGTCGAGCACGCGATCCTCGAGACCGCGCGCGGCGCCCCGAGCTACTTCCCGAACCGCTCGGCGGGCCAGCGGATGATGGGCACGGCCGACTACTTCGCCCGCTACCGCGACCGCGGCTACGTCGCCGAGGTGACGCCGCAGCTCCGCGGCGAGGTCGAGTCGTACGACCGCCAGCTCAGGCGGGGCACGACCGACCTGCTCAGGCGAGAACGCTACGGCGCCGACATCGCCGGCCCGATCTACGGCCTGCACGCGCAGGTGCTCGCGTTGCAGGGCGTCCGGGCGATGGCCGAGGTCTGGGCCCGCACCGGCTATCCGCGGCTCGCCTACGTGGCGACGGACGTTGCGACGCGCCTCGAGGC
The DNA here is from genome assembly GCA_035455445.1 of Gaiellaceae bacterium. Classification (GTDB taxonomy): domain Bacteria; phylum Actinomycetota; class Thermoleophilia; order Gaiellales; family Gaiellaceae; genus AC-32. The sequence continues at coordinate 13,914 of DATIFC010000145.1, forward strand.
GGGCCTGCGCGCGGCGGTCGCGGCGGCGAGGACGACCTTGCCCGACGGCTCGCTGTTCGTGCCGGTCGCCCTCCTCGACGGCCGGGAGCGCCCCTACGAGACGTTGACGCTCTCGAAGCGGGGCAGCTACTGGAACCTCGTCATGCCCTACGTGCTCGCCTCGGGGTTCTTCCGGCCGCACGGCGCCGACGCGGCGGGCCTGCTGCGCTACCTGCAGAACCACGGCTCGCGCTTCCTCGGGCTCGTCCGCTTCAGCCCGCACACGGGCGCGACGAACCCCGGCTACGAGTCGCCGGGCTCCGACGACGTCTACGGCACCAACGTCGTGCGCTTCCTGGCGGACAACGACCAGCCCGACCAGCTGCTGCTCAGCCTCTACGGGAAGCTCGGCGCGGGGATGACGGAGAACACCTTCGTCTCGGGCGAGGGCGCGACGATCGCACCCGTGCGCAACCGGTACTACCGCTCCATGTACCGGCCGCCGAACAGCGCGAACAACGCGTTCTTCCTCGAGACGCTGCGGCTGACGCTCGTGCACGAGACGACGGACGCGGCCGGCTCACCGAGCGGGCTCGAGCTCGCCTACTCGACGCCGCGGCCCTGGCTCGAGCCCGGCAAGCGGATCGAGGTGCGGCGGCTGCAGACGAGCTTCGGGCCGCTCTCCTACACGCTGGATTCCGGAGCCACCGCGGTGCGCGTCGGGGTCGTCGTGCCGCCGGGCCTGACGGGGCCGCTGCGCCTGCGGGTGCGGCTGCCCGCCGGCCAGGTGCTCGGCGAGGTCACGCTCGCAGGCGTGCCGTTCGAGCGGTTCGCCGACCCGGAGACGCTCGATCTGACCGGCCTGCGCGGGCATCTCGAGCTCGTCGTCCGCCGGTTGGAGGCCCCCGGCGCCGCCGCCACGGCCCGCCGCTAGCATCGAGGCGGTGCGGATCCGCAAGGAGGTCGAAGTACAGCGGCCCCTGGGGGAGGCGTTCGCATACGTCGCCGACTTCTCGAACGCGGCCGAGTGGGATCCCGGCGTGGTCGAGGCGCGCAAGCTCACGGAGGGCCCGGTTCGGGTCGGCAGCGAGTTCGACGTGGTGGCGCTCTTCCGTGGCAGGCGGCAGCGCTTCCGCTACCTCGTCACCGAGCTGCAGCCCGAGCGGCGGATCGTGCTCGCGGGCGACGGCGAGAAGGCGACGTCGGTGGACGAGGTCGCGTTCGAACCGGCCGGCGACGGGACGCGAATCAGCTACGTGGCCGACATCCGCCTCAAGGGGTTGTTGCGTCCTGCAGGCCTGCTGCTTGCACCCGTCATGAGGAAGATGGGCGAGGAAGCGCTCGCGGGGCTGAAGTCCGTCCTCGACGGCCGGCGCTGACGCCCTCCTTGCTACAGCTCTCGACAGGCGCCGAGCTGCGCGTCACCGGGCCGACCGAGCGCCTGGCCGTCGTGTGCGTGAACGGCGGCCAGGGCAGTGAGGTCGAGGGAACCTGGAGCGCATCGCTCGAGTGGCTGGTGGAGCGGCTCGCACCGGCCTTCCCCGAGCTGGGCTTCGCCGAGGTGCGGTACCGGATCAAGTCGTGGCGACGCATGGACTGGTGCGTTGCGGACGCGCGTGCGGCCGTGGTCGAGGCCGGAGCGCCTCGAACCTTGCTGCTCGGCTTCTCGATGGGTGGCGCGGTCGCGGTCCAGGCCGCCGTGGAGCCCTCGGTCGAGACCGTCGTCGGCCTGGCGCCGTGGTTTCCCGATCGCCTGTCGCTCGAGCCGTTGCGCGGCCGCCGGCTCGCTGTCATCCACGGCCGGCTCGACCGCTGGCTGCCGGGGATCCCCGGGGTCAGCCCCGCATTCTCCCGGCGCGGCTTCGACCGCGCCCGCGCGCTGGGCGTCGAGGGCGACTACACGCTCATCCCGGGGGCGCTGCACGGAATCGCCTTCCGCGCCGGGCCGCGGGCGCTGCCGCTCCCCGGAGCGCGGTCGTGGGCCCGGCTGCTGGCCGAGGAGCTCGCGCGCTTTCAGGCCGACGCCGACTGAGCGCGACGGCGAACGAGCTGCTCGGCGTCAGGCACCTTCACGTCCCAGGCGAGACGGAGCTTCTCCAGGCCGCGGATCACCCACCAGGAGACGTCGACCTGCCAGCGACGGAGACCGTGCCTGGCCGAGGCGGGGAACGCATGATGGTTGTTGTGCCAGCCCTCGCCGAAGACGAGCAGCGCCACGATCCAGTTGTTGCGCGCCTCGTCGCGCGAGCGGAAGTCCTTGCGGCCGAACATGTGACAGATCGAGTTCACGCTGAAGGTGGCGTGCTGGTAGAGGAAGATGCGGATCAGGCCGCCCCAGACAAGCGCCTCGAGCCCCGCGCCGACGGTGCCACCGATCGCGTAGCCGATCAGGAACGGCAGGCCGAGGGTCGCGGCGACCCAGACGACGTACAGCCGGTCGATCGTGCGCACGAGCCGGTTCTCGTAGAGATCCTTCCCGTACTCTCGACCTTGCTCCATGCCGAGGTTGTCGAAGAGCCAGCCGACGTGCGCGTGGACGAACCCGCGCACAGCTCCCCAGGCGCCGCCTTCGTGGCCGACGTGCGGCGAGTGCGGATCTCCGGGCTGGTCCGAGAGCGCGTGGTGCTTGCGGTGATCGGTGACCCACTGGGTCAGCGGGCCCTGCATCGTCATGCAGCCGAGGATGGCGAGCACGGCCTCGACGGGCTTCCGAGTCCTGAAGCCCCGGTGCGTGAAGTAGCGGTGGAAGCCGATCGTGGTGCCGAAGGCGCAGAGGACGTAGAAGCCGGCGAGGAGCAGCAGGTCGACCCAGTGGAACGCGACTCCCCAGAGCACGCCCATCGCCGAGAGGATCCCGAGCGGGGGGACGATCACCGCGACCAGGGTCACGAGCTGGCTGATCCGGCTCGTGCCCGGTCGGACGGTGGCGACCGGCGCCGGCGACTGGGGGATGGTCTGCTCGCTCACGGGTTTCGAACCGGTACTCGCCCGGAGACGAATAACGGCTCCCTGATGATCACCGGCTCATGAAGATCGCAATCGTCGGCAGCGGCATCTCCGGCCTCGGGGCCGCCTATCTGCTCACGCGCGCGCACGACGTCACGGTATTCGAACGGGACGACCGGCCGGGAGGGCATTCGCACACCATCGTGCACGCCGGGCAGGCGCTCGACACCGGGTTCCTCGTCCACAACGCCCGGAACTACCCGCTGCTCGTGCGGCTCTTCGACGAGCTCGGCGTCCAGACGCAGCCCTCGGAGATGTCGTTCTCGGTCAGCTGCGACGGCTGCGGGCTCGAGTACTCGGGCCGCCGCCCGCTCGCCCAGCGGCGCAACGCTGCGAGCACCCGCTTCGCCGGGCTCGTCTGGGAGATCGGGCGCTGGCTCAGGACGGCCCGGCGCTCGCTCGAGGAGGCCGACTACGAGCGGCATTCGCTCCGCTCCTACCTCGACGAGCGCGGCTACTCGCAGCGCTTCCGGCGCCACTTCCTCGTGCCCCTGACCTCGGCGCTCTGGTCGACCGCGCCCGGGCGCGCGCTCGAGTTCCCGGCTGCCTACGCGATCCGCTTCTTCGACAACCACGGCATGCTCGGCTTCGGGCGCTTCCGCTGGCGGGCGGTGACCGGCGGCTCGCAGACCTACGTCCACGCGATCGCCGACCGACTCGGCTCCCGCCTGCGGCTCGGCCTGGGCGTGCGCTCGCTGCGGCGCGACCTCGGCGGGGTGGAGCTCACCGACGACAGCGGCAGGCAGCACCGCTTCGACGAGGTCGTGATCGCAGCGCACGCCGACCAGGCGCTGTCCCTGCTCGCCGACCCGAGCGCGGAGGAGCGCCGGGTGCTCGGAGCCTTTGCGTACACCCGGAACGAGGCAGTCCTGCACACCGACTCCGGCCGGCTGCCCCACACCCGCGCCGCGCGCGCCTCCTGGAACTACCGCCTGAGCGACGACGGCCGCCCGACGGTCACCTACTACCTGAACCGGCTGCAGGCGATCGAGAGCGAGACCGACTACTGCGTCACCCTGAACCAGGAGATCGCCGACGAGCACGTGATCCGCCGGATCGTCTACGACCACCCGCTCTACACGGTCGACTCGCTCGAGGCACAGCGGGAGCTGCCGGCGCTCTCGGGCGGGCGCCACACGCACTACGTCGGCGCGCACCACGGCAACGGCTTCCACGAGGACGGGCTCGCGTCGGGCGTCCGCGCTGCGGCCGCGCTGGGGGTGGCCTGGTGAGATCCGCGCTCTACACCGGCACGCTGATGCACGCCCGCCGCACGCCGACGCGCAACGTCTTCCGCTACCCGGTCTCGTACTGGCTGCTCGACCTGGACGAGCTCCCCGAGCTCGAGCGGCGGCTCTCGCTCGTCTCGGTGAACGCCCCGAACGTGCTCTCCTTCCGCGACGCCGATCACTTCGACGGCGACCGGCCCCTCAAGCAGGCGGCAATCGAGTTCGCCGGCGACCCGACGATCGAGCGGGTGCTCGTGCTGACCCAGCTCCGCGTCCTCGGCTACGTCTTCAACCCGGTCAGCTTCTACTGGTGTTACCGCGGCGACGGATCGCTCGCCTGCATGATCGCGGAGCTGAACAACACCTTCGGCGAGCGGCTGCCCGAGCTGCTGCACGGCCCGTCGCTCGCGTACGAGCACGAGAAGCACCTGCACGTCTCGCCCTTCTTCGGGCTCGACGGCTCCTACGAGTACGCCTTCTCGGAGCCGGAGGGCGAGGTCTTCGCCCGCATCCACCTGCGGGAGAACGGCGACCGGCCGCTGACGGCGGTCCTGCACGGACGGCGCACCGAGCTGACGAACGCCTCGGTGGCCAGGCTCCTGCTGCGCTACCCGCTGATGCCCGTGCAGGTGATCTCGCTGATCCACTGGCAGGCGCTCCGCCTCTGGCTCAAGCGCGTGCCGTTCCACCACAAGCCGGCGTTCGTTCCCGGCAAGGGCTCCGAGCGCGCGTGAGCAGCACCCCGTACGAGCGCTCGCTCCGGCCGCCGCCGCGTGTCGGCCGCGTTCACGTGCTCGAGTGGACGGCCTTCGCAGTCCTCGAGCGCGCGCTCGCGCACCTCGAGGGCGGCACGCTCGAGGTGCGGCTCCCCGGCGGCGGCGAGCGCCGTTTCGGCTCGGGGCCTCCGGTCTCGATGGAGATCCACGACGCGAGGTTCTTCCGCCGCGTGGCCACGCGCGGCAAGGTCGGGCTGGGCGAGTCGTACACGGCCGGAGAGTGGGACAGCGACGACCCGGTCGCGCTCTTCGAGCTCCTGCTGCGAAACGCGGCCGCCGCGGCCCGGCGGCATCAGGTGGTGCGGCGGCTGCTCGAAGCGCGTCCGCGCCTCAGCCGGCGCAACGGGCTCCTCGGTGCGAGGCGCAACATCGCCTACCACTACGACCTCGGCAACGAGCTCTTCGGCCTGATGCTGGACGAGACGATGACGTACTCCTGCGCCGTCTTCGAGCGGCACGGGCAGCCGCTGGCCGACGCGCAGCGCACGAAGTACCGGCGGGTCTGCGACAAGCTCGGCCTCGGGCCGCACGACCGGGTGCTGGAGATCGGCTGCGGCTGGGGCGGGTTCGCCCGCTTCGCCGCAGAGGAGCACGGCTGCAGCGTCACCGGCCTGACGATCTCTGCCGAACAGGCCGCCCTGGCGCGTGACCGAACCGCCGGCCTCGACGTTCGCATCCTGGAGCAGGACTACCGGCTCCACGAAGGCAGCTACACGAAGGTGGCGTCGATCGAGATGCTGGAGGCGATCGGGGAGCGGCAGTTCCCCACCTACTTCGAGACGATCGACCGCCTGCTGGAGCCTGGCGGCGTCGCCTGCATCCAGACCATCCTCGTGCCCGAGGAGCGCTGGGACCGGTACCGCAAGACGCCGGACTGGATCGAGCGCTACGTCTTCCCGGGATGCCTGATTCCCTCCCTGGGCGCGCTCTCGCGCGCACTGGCGGGCTCCGAGCTGGAGCTGCGTGACGTCGACGAGATCGGGCCGCACTACGCCGAGACGCTGCGGCGCTGGCGGACGAGCTTCCACGAGCGCATCGCCGAGGTGCGCGAGCTCGGCCACGGCCCGCGGTTCGAGCGGACCTGGGACTTCTACCTCGCCTTCTGCGAGGCGGCCTTCCGGACCGGCACGTTGCGCGACGCCCAGCTGACCCTGGCCAGGGCGGAAGCGTGAACGCCTACGAGCTGCTCGAGCGCACGAGGTTCCGCGAGGTGGCCCGGCGGCTCTACGGCGTCCGCATCGCGGGCGCCGAGCGCGTGCCGGCGAGCGGCCCGGTGATCCTCGTCGCGAACCACGAGTCGCTGTTCGATCCCTGGCTGCTCGCGCTCGTCACGCCTCGGCCCGTGCGCTACATGGCCAAGGCCGAGCTGTGGCGGTACCGGCCGGTCGCGCGCGTGCTCGAGTCGTTCGGCGCCTTCCCGGTCGAGCGCGGCACCGGCGACGCGACCGCGATCTCCAAGGCGGCCGCGCTGCTGCGGGACGGCGAGGTGCTGGGGATGTTCCCGCAGGGAACCTCGAAGCGCCGCTCGAGCCGGCCGTATCACCGCGGCGCCGCGCGGCTCGCGCTCGCGACCGGCGCTCGGGTCGTCCCGGTGCGGCTGATCGGCACGCGTGGCTTCCCCCATCCCGGTCGCCCGCCGACGCAGATCGTCGTCCAGGAGCCGATCGCGGTCGCGCCGGCCAAGCCGACGGTGGCCGCGGCCAAGGAGCTGACGCGTCGCCTGGAGCAGACGATCGCGGGGCCGCTACCAGCGCGAGACCAGCGTCTCCATCCCATGGTTTCCGAAGTCCTCGACGGCCTGATCGAGTCCGGGCGCGTCCCGGACCCGCTGCTGCGGCTCGGCATCCGGGCCAACCTCGCGCTGCGCCTGGCGCGGGAGCGGAGCAAGGGCGAGGCCGAGCGCGAGGCCTTCGTCGAGCAGCTCCGGTCCTCGGCGATCGCCGAGCAGGTCGAGAAGCCGAACGAGCAGCACTACGAGCTGCCGGCGGCGTTCTTCCAGCTCGCGCTCGGGCCGCGGCTCAAGTACAGCTCGTGCCTCTGGGAGCCCGGGACGGAGACGCTCGCCCAGGCGGAGGAGGCGATGCTGGCGCTGACGTGCGAGCGCGCGCGGGTCGAGGACGGTATGACGCTGCTCGACCTCGGCTGCGGCTGGGGATCGCTCACGCTCTGGCTGGCCGAGCGCTACCCGGCCTCGGAGATCGTGGCCGTCTCGAACTCGCGCATCCAGCGCGAGTTCCTCGAGACGGCCGCGCCGGGGAATGTGCGCGTCGTGACCGCCGACGTGAACGCGTGGCAGCCGGGCGAGCGCTTCGACCGGATCCTGTCGGTGGAGATGCTCGAGCACGTCCGCAACTACGAGCGGCTGTTCGGGCGCATCGCCGGCTGGCTCGAGCCGGGCGGCTTCTTCTTCGCGCACGTCTTCAGCCACCGGAAACACGCGTACCCGTACGAGGGCACGTGGATGGCGCGCAAGTTCTTCACGGCCGGGAACATGCCCTCGGACGACCTGTTGCTGCGCTTTCAGCGCGACCTCGCCTGCCGCCGGCACTGGCGGGTCTCCGGCGAGCACTACGCGCGGACGGCCGAGGCCTGGCTCGAGCGGCTCGACGCGAACGCCGACGCGGCGCGCGCCGTCCTCGCCGAGGCGTACGGCGAGCAGGCGGCGCAGGCGCAGTTCGAGAACTGGCGGGTGTTCTTCCTCGCCTGCGCCGAGCTCTGGGGCTTCCGCGGCGGCCGCGAGTGGCTCGTCTCGCACTACCTCTTCGAGCCGCGGCCGGGTCGCTCAGTGCCGGAAGTGGCGGCGGTGCGTGAAGACCATCGTCGCCCCCGCGCGCTCGACGGCCTCGATCACCTCTGAGTCGCGTTTCGAGCCGCCGGGCTGGATCACGCCCGTGATCCCCGCGGCCAGCGCGAGCCGCGGCCCGTCGGCGAACGGGAAGAACGCGTCCGAGGCGATCACCGCACCGGCCGTCTTGTGCCCGTGCTCGCGCGCCTTGTCGAGGGCGATCCGCACCGAGTCGACGCGGCTCATCTGGCCGGCGCCGATGCCGATCGTCTGCAGGTCGTGGGCGAGCACGATCGCGTTCGAGCCGACGTGCTTGCAGACCCGCCACGCGAACAGCAGGTCGCCCCAGGCCATCTCGCTCGGCGAGCCACAGACGACCTCCATCCCCTCGCGGTCCTCGATGTCGGCGTCGCGCTCCTGCACGAGGAGCCCGCCGAGGACTCGCTTGTAGTCGCGCTCGCCCGGGTTGGCGAGGCGCCGCTCGCGGTCCTCGAGGATGCGTGTCGCCGGCTTCTCCCGGAGCCGTGCGAGCGCCGCGTCGTCGTAGCCGGGCGCAAAGAGCACCTCGACGAACTGCTCGGCCAGCCGCTCGGCCAGCTCCTCGTTCACCGGGCGGTTGAGCACGATCACGCCGCCGTAGGCCGAGAGCGGGTCGGCAGCCAGGGCCCGCTCGTAGGCCTGCTCGATCGACCCCGCGACCGCGACCCCGCACGGGTTCGCGTGCTTGACGATCACGCAGGAGGGGAGCTCGAACTCGCGCGCCACGAGCCGGGCGGCGGAGAGGTCGTTGAGGTTGTTGAACGAGAGCTCGCGCCCGTGCAGCTGCTCGACGCGGGAGAGCAGGTGCCGCCGCGCGCCGCGCTCGGCGTAGTAGGCCCCGCGCTGGTGCGGGTTCTCGCCGTAGGCCAGCTCGAGCTCCTTCGTGAAGCCCGGCAGCAGGGCGTCCGGGAAGGCCTCGGGATCGGAGAACCAGTTCGCGATCGCGGCCTCGTAGGCCGCCGTCAGCGCGAAGGTCTCGGCGGCGAGGCGCCGTCGCGTCTCGAGCGGGATGTCGCCGTGCTCGCGCAGCTCCTCGAGGATCTCGTCGTAGCGCTCCGGGCGGGCGACGGGCGCCACGTGCTGGAAGTTCTTGGCCGCGGCTCGCAGCATCGCCGGGCCGCCGATGTCGATCATCTCGACCGCGTCGCGCTCGCCCACCGCGCGCCGCGCGACCACGTCCTCGAACGGGTAGAGGTTGACGCAGACGAGGTCAAAGGGCTCGATCCCGTGCTCGTCGAGGGCCGCGTTGTCGTCCGGCCGGTCGCGGCGGGCGAGGATCGCGGCGTGGATCCGCGGGTGCAGCGTCTTCACGCGCCCGCCCAGCAGCTCGGGCACCTCCGTCAGCTCCTCGACCGGCGTGACGGCGAGCCCCGCCTTCTGCAGGTGCGACGCGGTGCCGCCGCTCGCCACGAGCTCGACGTCCTGCTCGATCAGCCCGCGCGCGAACGGCTCGAGGCCGGTCTTGTCGTAGACCGAGATCAGCGCCCGGCGGATCACGAGATCAGGCCTCGTACCACGCGCGGCAGCAGCCTGTGCTCGACGGCCTGGACCCGCGCCTTCAGCGTCTCGGCGTCGTCGGTCGGAAGCACCGGCACCCGCTCGGCCGCGATCACCGGGCCGGTGTCGACGCCGCCGTCGACGTAGTGCACCGTGGCTGCGGTCTCGGGGACGCCCGCCGCGAGCACGTCGTGGATCGGGTGCGGCCCCGGGAACGCGGGCAGCGGCGCCGAGTGCGTGTTCACGACCCGGCCCGGAAAGCGCTCGAGGAAGCAGCGCCGGAGCAGGTGCATGTACCCCGCGCAGACGACGAGGTCGACGCCGTGCTCGATCAGCCAGTCGGCCATCGCGGCGTCGCGTGCCTCGCGGTCGGCGTAGCCCTCGAGCTCGAAGGCCGCGGTCGCGATCCCGGCCGCCTCGGCTCGCTCCAGCGCGCGCACGCCCGCGTGGTTGCTGGCGACCGCCGCGATCGGCAGGCCGTCGTCGATCAACGCCTGCAGGTTCGTTCCCTCGCCGCTCACCAGGACCCCGATCACGTGAGCCGCCCGATCACCGCGCCGGCGCCCGCGTCGGCCTCCGGGACCACCGCGCACATCCCGATCCCGAGGTTGAACACGCGCCGCTGCTCCTCCTCGTCCACGCCCTGCTCGTCCAGCCAGGCGTAGACGGGCGGGCGCTCCCAGGCGTCCCAGTCGAGCTCGACGGCGACCCCCTCGGGGAGCACGCGCGCGAGGTTGCCGAGGATCCCGCCGCCGGTGACGTGGGCGAGCGCCTTCACGTCGGCCCGCTCGCGCAGGGCGCCGACCTCGTCGAGGTAGAGCCGGTGCGGGGCGAGCAGCAGATCGGCGTCGAAGTCGCCCTCGCCGACCAGCGCGCGCACCAGCGAGAAGCCGTTCGTGTGCAGCCCGGAGGAGGGGAGGCCGAGCACGACGTCGCCGGGCTCGCAGCGGGTGCCGTCGATCAGGTCGTCCCGGTCGACGATGCCGACGCACGTGCCCGCGAAGTCGAGCTCCTCCACGCGGTAGACGCTCGGCAGCTCGGCGGTCTCGCCGCCGATCAGCGCGCAGCCCGCCTGGCGGCAGACGTCGGCGGCGCCCTCGACCAGCTCCGCGACCTGCTCGAGGTCGAGCTCGTGGGCGGCGACGTAGTCGAGCAGGAAGAGCGGCTCCGCGCCGGTCGTGATCACGTCGTCGATGCAGTGCGCCGCGAGGTCGCGGCCCGCGTCGCGGAGCCGGCCGGCGCGGCGCGAGAGCACGAGCTTGGAGCCGACGCCGTCCGTCGAGGCCGCCAGGAGCCGCCGCTGGTCGAGCGGGTAGAGGCCGGCGAAGGCGCCGAAGCCCTCGGCGCCCGTCGACTCGATCGCCCCGCGCAGCCGCTCGACCACCGCCTCCGCAGCGGCGAGCGAGACCCCAGCCGCCTCGTAGGTCCTGCCCCCGGAGCTCACGGGGCGAGTCTACGGCCGTGAGCGGCTAGTCGAACAGCTCGGCGTACAGCTCCGGCCGCCCGCGCGGGCCCTCGGGCAGGAAGCGCACCGTCGTTCCGCCGACGACGACGTCGGCGTCCCACTGGTCGACCTCGAGCAGCTGCGAGAGCGCCTCGGCCTTCGCTCCCGGGTCGTCGGCGCGCAGATGCAGCTCGGTGAGCCGCAGCTCGTCCGCGTTCGCGAGCAGCTCGTCGATCCAGTCGCGCTGCGGGTGCACCTCGAGCCGGTAGCCGGCGTCGGTCGCCACGAAGGTGCGCCGTCCGGGGTACTCCTGCACGCGCAGCCGCATCCGCGTCGCCCGCTCGAGCACGTCCTGGAACTCGTCGTCGTCGAGCGCGACGCCCAGGTGGTCGACCCGCGGCAGCGGCCACTGCCCGGGCTGAACGACGACGTTGACCGCGCCGCGCTCGAGCTCGGAGAGCCGGTGCCTGAAGCCCGTCCGCTCCAGCTCCTCCCAGGAGACGCCCGCCTCGAAGTGCACCTGGTCCTCGCCGATCCGCCCGTAGCGCGCCACCAGCTGGAATCCGAGCTGCGCGAGGTAGCGCGCCTCGACCGCGCGCACGCTGCTCGTTACCAGGTGGTAGTGGAAAAGGTCCACGACCGGGGCGGATTCTGCAGGAAGCGGCGCCTGCGCGAGGAACGTGACTACGCGCACATGAGCGTGCACCACGTCGACCTCGTCGTCTCCTCGGTCGAGCGCAGCCTGCCCTTCTACCGGGGCCTGCTCGCGCCGCTCGGCTTCCACCGCCTGGGCGAGGTCGAGGGCGAGCGCGGCGAGACGATCTGGTACCTCTCGAGCCCCGACTGCTCGCTCGGCCTGCGCAAGGCCCAGACTCCGAGCGAGGGCCCCTACGACCGCTACCGCGTCGGGCTCCACCACGTCGCGTTCGAGGCCTCCTCGCGCGGGGCGGTCAACGAGCGCGCCGCCTGGCTCCGGGCCCGCGGCGCCGAGATCGAGAGCGGCCCGGAGGAATACGCCTACGTGCCGGGGTATTACGCAGTGTTCTTCTACGACCCCGACGGCATCAAGCTGGAGATCGTCCACGTCCCCGGCCTTGCGGCCTGAAGAAAGGAGAAGCTGGCATGTCGACGACTCCTCCGGAGCAATCCGGCGGCACTACCGGCAGCACGCGTCCGACGATGGGGATGCCGAGCATCCCCACGGGGGCCCGGATGCCGATCCCCGGCAACGCCGAGTTCGCCCTCTTCGCGCTGATCGAGTTCGTCTTCATCCTGATCTGGATCATCGCCGACAGCGTCGACACCCGGTACTGGGTGACCGTGACCACGGTTCTGACGGCGTTCTACTTCCTCAGCCGCGGCATCGCGAAGGCGAGCCGCGTCCTCGAGCAGTAGCTCGACTCAGGCGCGGGCCGGCTCGAACCTGAGCTTCGCGCCCTCACGCGGGACTGCCGTCGGGTAGTCCCGCGTGAGGCAGGCGCGGCAGAGCTCGCTCTTCGGACGCCGCGTCGACTGCTCGAGCCCCTCGAGCGACAGGTAGGCGAGCGAAGTGGCGCCGATGTGCTCGCGGATCTCCTCGACCGTTCGCGTGGCGGCGATCATCTCGTCCTCCGCTGCGAGGTCGATCCCGTAGAAGCACTGGCCGATCACCGGCGGCGCGGAGACCCGCACGTGCACCTCGGCGGCGCCGGCCTCGAACAGCATCGCGACGATCTTGCGCGTCGTGTTGCCGCGGACGATCGAGTCGTCGACGGCGACCACGCGCTTGCCCGCGACCTCGGCGAGCGGGTTGAACTTCAGCTTCACGCCCTGCTCGCGCAGCCCCTGGTCGGGCTGGATGAACGTGCGGTGGACGTAGCGGTTCTTGATCAGGCCCTCGGAGAAGGGGATCCCGGTGGCGCGCGAGAAGCCGATCGCCGCGGGTGTGCCGGAGTCGGGGATCGGCAGCACGAGGTCGGCCTCGACCGGCGCCTCCGCCGCGAGCCGCTCGCCCATGCGCAGGCGTGCGCCGTGCACCTCGACGCCGTCGAGCCGCGTGTCGGGCCGCGCGAGGTAGAAGAACTCGAAGATGCAGAGCGCGCCGTGCTCGGCCGGCTCGACGGCCTGCAGCGAGCGCACGCCCTCCTCGTCGATCAGCACCAGCTCGCCGGGCGCGAGCTCCCGCTCGAGCTCGCAGCCGACGAGGTCGAGCGCGCAGGTCTCGGAGGCGAGCACCCACTCGCCGTGCTCCCCGCGGCCGAGGCAGAGCGGCCGGAAGCCGTGGCGGTCGCGGAAGCCGACCAGCGTGCCGTTGGCGAGCGCGACCACGGAGAAGGCGCCGTCGAGCCGTCCCATCGCGCCCGTGACGGCGTCCTCGAGCGGGGCCTCGTCGTTCGCGATCAGCGCGGCGATCAGCTCGGTGTCCGAGGTCGTGCCGAGGGTGATGCCCTCGGCCGCGAGCTCGCCGCGCAGCTCGGTCGCGTTGACGAGGTTGCCGTTGTGGCCGAGCGCAACCGTGCGGCCGCGGCCGCGCTGGATGAGCGGCTGGGCGTTCGTCCACTGGGTCGAGCCGGTGGTCGAGTAGCGCGTATGCCCGATCGCCGCCTCCCCGTGCAGGCCGCGCAGCTTCTGCTCGTCGAAGACCTGGGTGACGAGCCCCATGTCGCGCAGCACCGTCAGCCGGCCCCGGTCGGAGACGGCGATCCCGGCCGACTCCTGGCCTCGGTGCTGGAGCGAGAAGAGCCCGAAGTAGGTGACGCGGGCGACGTCGCGCTCGGGGGCGCGGATGCCGAAGACGCCGCACATCAGCGCACCGTCCCGAGCTCGCGCGCGTTCGGCCAGTCGATCTCGCTGCCGGCCACGATCACCGAACCGTAGGGCGCCTCGCCGACGGCCGAGAGCTCGTGGCCGCTGAAGCGGGAGGCCTCGGCGAGCGCGTGGGCGAGGCCGCCGTCGCTCACGTCGTGGGCGAGCGAGAGCCTCGGCGCGGCGCGCCAGAGCCAGCGGATCAGCTCGACCTCGTCTCCCTCGGCCAGCCAGACGCGGTCGCCCGGCCGCCAGCCGCGCGGAACCTCGCGCACGTCGGGCACCAGGCCGACGCAGCCGACGACCGGCGTCGGCGGAATCGCGCGTCCGTCGGTCTCGTTGTAGAGCGAGACGTTGCCCGAGACGACCGGAATGCCGAGCGCCTTCGCCGCTTCCGCGATCCCGTCGATCGCCTCCGCCAGCTCCCAGCCGATCTCCGGCTTCTCGGGGTTGCCGAAGTTGAGGCAGTCGGTCAGCGCGAGCGGCTCGCCCCCGGCGCACGCGACGTTGCGCGCCGCGTCGAGCACGGCGGCGCGGCCGGCCTCGCGCGGCTCGCGGCAGCCGAGCGGCGGGCCGTCGAGCGAGACTGCGAGCCCGCGCCAGGTCGGCCGCAGCCGGAGCACCGCGGCGTCGAGCCCCGGCCGGCGCACCGTCCGCGAGAGGACGAGCTGGTCGTACTGCTCGTAGATCCAGTCCTTCGGCTCGAGGTTGGCGGGGTCGACCTCGGCGCGGGGGCGGGCGGCCTCGAGCCGGTCGACCTCGTAGCGCGGGCACTCGTCGGTGAGGAACGCGGCCGGGATCTCGCCGACGACGTCGCCGTCGAGGAAGGCGCGCAGCTCGCCGCTCTCGGTCACCTCGCCGATCGCGGCGTGGTGGAGCTCCCAGCGATCGAGCACCGCCTCGACCTCGGCGAGCCGCTCGGGGCGGACGACGGCGACCATCCGCTCCTGGCTCTCGGAGATCATGATCTCCCACGGCTCCATTCCCGCCTCCCGCAGCGGCACGCGGTCGAGGTGCACGTCGACGCCCGCTCCGTCGCGCGCCATCTCGGCCAGGGACGAGGCGAGCCCCGCGGCGCCGCAGTCCTGCAGGGACTCCACGAGGCCGCGCTCGACGAGCTCGAGCGAGACCTCGATCAGCCGGTTGCCTGTGAAGGGGTCCCCGATCTGCACGGACGGACGCTTCTCGGCCGCGCCCTCGCCGAGCTCCTGGCTCGCGAGCACGCTCGCCCCGCCGATGCCGTCGCGCCCGGTCGTCGCGCCGTAGAGGACGAGCACGTTGCCGGAAGTCCTGGCGCGCGCACGCGTGACGCGCGAGGCGGGCAGGAGCCCGACGCACATCGCATTGACGAGGCAGTTGTCGGC
>DATIFC010000146.1:0-2382 GCA_035455445.1 Gaiellaceae bacterium
GGCGCCGAGCGCGTCCACCGTCGCCTCGACGATCCCCTCCAGCGACTCCTCCAGGTAGAGCGACTCCGAGACCGCCTCCGAGATCCGCGCGAGCGCCTCCAGCTCGACCACGCGCCGCTGCGCCTGCGCGTAGAGCTTCGCATGCTCGATCGTCTGCGCCACCTGCGCGGCGATCGCGAGGAGCAGGTCGATCTCGGCCTCCGAGAACTCGCGCGGCTCCCGCGTGCGAACGTTCAGCGCGCCTTCCAGCTTCTCCCGAGCCACGATCGGCACGGCGAGGATGGACTCGTACTCGTCCTCGGGAAGGTTCGGGAAGGCCTTGAAGCGCTCGTCCAGGTGCGCCTGCGCGGCGATCATCACCGGCGCGCGCGAGGCCGCGGCCGCGCCCGTGATCCCCTCGCCGGGACGCATCCGCGGGCGTCCCGTCATCTCCTCGACGCGGGTGCCGAAAGTCGCGCGCAGGACGAGCTCGTCGGCCGGCTCGTCGTAGAGGTAGACGAAGCACGCGTCGGCCGCGAGCGCGTCCGCCACCTCGCGCGCGACAAGGGAGAGCACCTCCTCGAGGTCGAGCGTCGAGTTGACGGCGGCGATCGTCTTCGTCAGCAGGCGCAGGTGACGCGCCGTCTCGTCCACGGGGCGATTGTAGGTAGCCGGGGCGACCCCTACGCTTCCCGGCGTGGACCTGTACCAGTGGCTGCTCGCCCTCCACGTCACCGGGGCCTTCCTCTTCCTCGGCGGCGGCGTGATCGCGGCGTCCCTGAACCTCGTCGCGCTCGGGCGCGATCGGCCCAGCGAGATCGCGCTCCTGTTCGGCCTGATCAAGCTCGCCGTCGTCCCGATCATGCTCGGGGCGCTGCTCGCGCTGGTCTTCGGCCTCTGGCTCGTGCACGAGGCGGGCTTCGGCTACGGCGACGGCTGGGTGGTCGCGGCGCTGGTGCTGTTCGTCGTCGCCAACGCGATGGGCGGCATCGGCGGCCGGCGCGACGAGCGCACGGCGCGACTCGCGCGCGAGCTCGCGGCGGCCGGCGACACGCCGAGCGCGGAGCTGCGCGCTCGCGTCCGCGACCCGATCTCGCTCACGCTCAGCTACGGCAGCGGCCTGCTCCTCGTCGCGATCCTGGCGCTGATGATCTGGAAGCCGGGAGCCTGATGCTCGCGCTGGTCCGCCCGGACAGCTGGGATTTGCCGCTCTTCCTGCACGTGCTCGGCGCGATGGTCGTCTTCGGCGCGACGGCGACGCTGGCGATCGCGGGGTTCGCCGCCAGGCGCCAGGACGGCCGCGAGCAGCTGCTGGCGCGCGCCATCGCGGGGACGTTCGTCCTCGGCGTGCTCCCGTCGTGGATCCTGATGCGCGTCGGCGCCGAGTGGATCCGCTCGAAGGAGTTCACGGGCGGCGCCGACGAGCCCGGCTGGATCGGGGTCGGCTACATCGTCTCCGACGGCACCGCGGTGCTGCTGCTCGTCACCGGGATCCTGGCCGCGATCTCCGTCCGCCGCGGCCGCGTGCTCCTCGCCGTGCCGATCCTTGCGACGGTCTGCGTGCTCGCCTACGCGGTCGCGTGGTTCGCGATGAGCGGCAAGCCCTGACCGTCAGCCGCAGCGCGTCACGACCGAGGTGGGCACGCCCGTCGAGCGGCGGCCCTTCCGGTCGTAGTTGACGATCGTGTAGCGGTAGGCCGTGCAGGGACGGGTGGAGGCGTCGCTGGAGCTCGTGGCCCACCCGCGGTAGACGACGACGCTCGGCCCACCGTGCGCTCGCCGGCGCGTCACCACGACGTGGCTGGACCCGGCCGGACGCTGCCATCCGAGCTCGACGCCCAGGCGGTCGACCTGCGCCGTGACGCCGAGCACGTTCGACGCCCAAACCACCCGCGCATGGCGCCGCCGTTGAGGCGCGGCCGGCATCGTCGTCGTCTTCGGCTGGCTCTTGGCGGAAACCTTCGGGGGCCGCAGCGCAGGACGCTGGACGGTCGCTTGACGCGTCGACGTCGGCTGCGTCGGGGTCGGGGGCGGCGGAGCGTCCGCGCGAACCTCGAGTGCGGTGGCAGGCGGACCGGCGTCCTCCGTCCGAAGGAAGGTTCCGGACGCGCCACCGGCGGCGAAGATCGCTGCCGCGAGCAGTAGCGCGCGCGGCCACCGGCGCCGTCGTTCCCGGAGCTCGGGCGCGATGGGCGGCGCAGGCGCCTCGGCCGGCCGCGACTCGACAACGGGCGCCGCCGCAACCGGCGGTCGGGCCTTCGCCTGCTCGCGCGGCTCGGGCAGCAGTTCGCGTGCCCGTCGCGCGAGTTCCGGGTCGACAAGCGCGAGCTCCGGGCTGACCGGCCCGAGATCGGCGTCGCCGGCCGAGACCGCGCCGAGCAGCGGCTCGTGCTCGGACTTCCG
>DATIFC010000147.1:0-3380 GCA_035455445.1 Gaiellaceae bacterium
CCTACTGGCGCGCGGAGAATGCGTGCCTCGTCCGGCGGGCCGACGGCATGACCACGGTCGACGCGCGCCGCGCCGGACGTCTCGAGCTGCGCTTCCACGTCAGCCCCGGGGAGGCGCTGGCCTCTGCCGTCACCGGGGGCGGCTCGACGAGCTGCGACAACTGAGAGCTAGACGACCGCGGCGAGCTCGCGCAGCAGCTCGCGCACGACCGGGCGGGAGCTGTTCTCGAAGCGGAAGTTGAACTCCGCGAAGCCGGAGACCCCGGCGGCGGCGCGGGCGCGGAGGTACTGCGTGCGCCACCGCTCCGCCTCGTCGCGGGGCAGGCCGCGCACGTTGCCGCCCAGCCCGGGCTCGAGCCGGAAGCCGGGCGTCAGGCCGGCGACGTACCTGCGCGCGAGCGCGCGGCGCACGGGCCCCCCGCGCCGGAGCCCGTCGTGGCCGGCGGCGGCGCGGCGTGCGGCAGCCCGCGGGTCGCCGGCGAAGTCGGGGTACTCCTCGCCGATCAGGCCGATGCAGGCGCGGTCGAGCATCCGCCAAAACACCGTCAGCTCGGGCGTGATACGGCGAGAAGGCAGCACGAGCGCGCTCTTCGCCCACCAGACGAGGCCGCGCTGCGTCCGGTCGCCGAGGGCGGGCCGCCCGTACGCCAGGCCGCGCAGCACGCCCCGCGTCAGCTCGCGGTAGGTGCGCCCTTGTGGCCCGGCGCACTCGGCGACGATCTCGTCGAGCTGCCACGTCTCGGCGACAGCGGCTGCCCGCAGGGCGTCGCGGAAGCGGGCACCGAGCTCGACTCCCCACGTGACGCGCCCGGCCGTCGGCAGGCGCAGGAGCTCGGGCAGCGGCGGCAGGGGCCCGGCCAGCCGGCTCGAGCGCGGGTTCGCCGCCAGGAGCTCCTGCTCAAGGCGCGGCTCGAGCCGCCGTCGCTCCCAGAACCAGCCCGGCTCGACGTGGAACATCGGCGCGTAGCGCGCCTGCGGGAGCTCGTGGACGCGGGCGGCGATCCGGTCGCCGACCCCGTAGCTTCCGATGAAGAGCGGCGCGCGCGTGGGCAGCCTCGCCTCCCGGACGGACGCGACGATCGTCGCGAGCTCACGCGGCTCGAAGTACGAGAGGACGACCGAGCGCGGCAAGGACGAGAGTCTGACGGAACAGTCGCGAGGCTCTCGGAACGGGCTGCCGGCCCCGCTGCTGCGTCCTCAGTCGCACGCTACGGTTCCAGGATCACGAACGCTCCCTGCGTCCTTCTGTTCGGGCGACCATCGCGCCCCGAGAGCGTCGACCGTCCCGCCAAACCCTCCCGCTAGGACTGAAGGAAGCTCGGGGGCTCCAGCGAGTCGTTGCCGTCGTCGGGCGCCTCGGCGCGGATCGTGATCCTGCGCTGCGCCGCGCGTGACCCGAAGCCGGTCGCGACGACGGTCACCCAGACCTGTCCGGTGAGGCGGTCGTCGACGGTCGCGCCGAAGATGATGTTCGTGTCGTCGGTCGCAGCCTGGCGCACGACCTCGGCGGCCTCGTTGACCTCGAAGAGCGAGAGGTCGTCGCCGCCGGCGATCGAGAGCAGAATGCCCTTCGCGCCTGCGATGTCGGTCTCGATCAGCGGCGAGCGCAGCGCCCGCTCGGCGGCCTCTCGGGCCCGGTTGTCGCCGGTCTGCGAGAAGCCGATGCCCATCAGGGCCGTCCCCGCGTCCTTCATGATCGTCCGCACGTCGGCGAAGTCGAGGTTGATCAGGCCCGGCAGCGTGATCAGGTCGCAGATGCCCTGGACGCCCTGCCGCAGCACGTCGTCGGCGATGCGGAAGGCGTCCAGCATCGACGTCTCGCGGTCCAGCACCTCGAGCAGCCGCTCGTTCGGGACGACGATGACGGTGTCGCAGTTCGCGCGCAGCGTCTCGACGCCGTCTGTCGCCTGCCGCTGGCGCCGCGTGCCCTCGAACGCGAACGGAGTCGTGACGATGCCGACGGTGAGCGCGCCGAGCTCCCTCGCGATTCGCGCGACCACCGGGGCGGCGCCCGAGCCTGTGCCCCCGCCCTCGCCGGCGGTGACGAACACCATGTCGGAACCGCGTAGCGCGCGCTTGATCTGGTCGTACGCCTCCTCCGCCGCGCGGCGGCCGAGGTCGGGATCGGCTCCGGAGCCGAGGCCCTCGGTCAGCTCGCGCCCGATGTGGATCTTGACCGGGGCGTCGCTCGTCTGGAGCTGCTGGATGTCGGTGTTGACGGCGACGAACTCGACCTGCGAGATGTCGGCGTCGATCATCCGGTTGACCGCGTTCAGGCCGGCCCCGCCGACGCCGACGACGCGGATGACGGCGATGTAGGCGCCGGGCTCGGGCACGCGGTGGAGGCGAGGGGGCGGCTCCGGCAGCGGCTCGAGTCTCGGGCGCGGGGCCTCGCGCCTGGGCTCGGTGCGCTCGGGGAGGCGAACCGGCTCCGGCGGGGGAGGCGGCGGTGGTGGCGGTGCGGCTTCCTCCCACTCCGGCACGTGCTCGACCGTCTTCTCCGGCGGCTCGACCGGGCTCGGGGCGGGCTCGGCCGGGGCCTCGGGGGGCGCGGCCGACGCCTGCTGCTCTGGCTCGGCCTCCGGCGGCTGCTCCGGCTCGGGCTCGCGCCCTTCCTTCTCGGCCTGCCGCTGGGCGGCCTCGGTCGCGCGGAAGAGCTCCGCGAGCGGGCCCTCACGCATGCTCGCGCGCCTGCGCGCCATCGAGCACCTCCTTCGCGAGCTCGCGGTACGCCTGGGCGGCGTTGCCGCTGGGGTCGTACTTCAGGACGGAGGTGCCCTTCACCGGGGCCTCCGCGTAGCGAACCGTCTTGCGGATCTTCGTGTCGAAGACCAGGTCGCCGAAGTTCTCTTGCAGGATCTCCACCGCCTCGCGCGAGTGCAGCGTGCGGCTGTCGTACATCGTCGGCAGGATCCCGACGATCCCGACGTCCGGGTTCAGGTTCTCGCGGATCATCGAGAGCGTGTTCTCGAGCTGCACGAGGCCGCGCAGCGAGAGGTACTCGCACTGCACCGGGACGATGACGCCGTTCGAGGCGACGAGCGCGTTGATCGTCAGCAGCCCGAGCGACGGCGGCGTGTCGATCAACACGTAGTCGTAGCCCTCCTTGACGGGGGCGAGCGCCTTCTCGAGCGCCCGCTCCCGGCCGATCATGCTCGAGAGCGCGAGCTCGGCGCCGGCGAGGTCGATCGACGAGACGGCGAGGTCGACCTCGGTGTGGTGGACGACCTCCTGGATCGGCAGGCGGTGCACGAGCACGTCGAACATCGAGCGCTCGATCGTGTCCGGGTTCAGGCCCTGGCTCATCGTCAGGTTGCCCTGCGGGTCGAGGTCGACGACGAGCACGTTGAAGCCGCGCTCCTTGAACGCGACCGCCAGGTT
>DATIFC010000148.1:0-3747 GCA_035455445.1 Gaiellaceae bacterium
CGATCCCCGGTCGGGCGCGATCGCCGACACGATCGAAGTCGGGCACGTGCCGCTGGACATCGCCTACGCCGGCGGCCTCGCCTGGGTCTCGATCGGCGGCGCCGGCGCTATCTGAGCCTCGTCGGGATGCCCCGAATTCGGCCCGCCGCGATCAGTCGCTGCACGCGGTCGACCCTCGACACGAGCTCCCGCGGCACCCGGGAGCTGATCCGTCCCAGCCCGACCGCCCGCTGACGCACGCCGAGAACGGTCGTCCTGCCGAGCGCGAGCCTGCCTCGCTGCGTCGCCCGCACCGTCTCGAAGATGGCCGCGTCCACGTTCTTGACCGCGCTCGTGAGGATGTAGCGGCCCAGCGAGGACTCGTCGACGTCGACGCCGATCCCCCACACGGCCTTCTCCTTCGCCGCCCCGAGCGCCCCGAGCCCGCACGCGCCGGCGACGTTGAAGACGACCCCGGCGCCGCGCGCGATCTGGCGGAGGGCCACGTTGCGACACCTCGCCCTCTGCGAGGCGAAGAAGCCGTGAGCGTACCCATTCAGGACGGTGATCCCCGGCGCCGCGCGCCGGGCTCCGGCCTGGTAGCCCGCGATGAAGCGATCGACCTGCGGAGCCTTCTTGCCGCCGACCGAGCCGATCGCGTGCCTCCCCGGGGCACGGCGCTCGACCAGGCCAGCCAGGTAGCCGGCGAGGTAGCCGGCTTCCTCCGAGGCGAAGGTCACGGCGGCGGCGTTGCGCGGACGGTGCGGCAGCGCCGTGTAGTCCTCGTCCACGAGAACGAAGCGCGACTGGGGGAACTTCCGCGCGGCGATGTCGATCGCCCGAGCCTGCGCATAGCCGACGCCGATGACCAAGTCGTAGCGCCTGCGGCCCAGGTACAGCAGCGTGGGGAGGTACCCCTCCTTCGGGCTCGGCCTCAGCACCTTCGCGGCCTCACGGTCGACGCCGAGCCGCGCGACGGCCTCCCGGAGGCCGGCAACCGCCATTCGGCCCCAGGGATCTCTCGAGCCGGCGGGTGGATCGACGACGACCGCGACCCTGAGCGGTCTCGCCTCGAGGCGAGCTCCCGCCCCGTCGACCGAGGCCGCTTGACCGCCGGCGGCGATGAGAACGACTCCAGCAGCCAGGCACAACGCCCAGCGAGCAGGCGTTTGTCCTTTCATGACGCGTCCTCTTCGACGGTAGAGCGCGCACGGCCCGCCGCCATCGGACACGGCGCGGAGCCCCGCTGCGGGAAACTACGCGGGCACGTTGCCGCCGAGCTGGGTGCCGATCCCGCGCTCTCGCGCCCGCTCGAGCACGACCGCGCCCACGGCCACGTCCCAGGCGGCGAGGCCGTTCGACTTGAAGACCACGATGTCGTCGTCGGCCTGCCGGCCCGGGAGCTCGCCGGCGACGACCTCCTGCAGCTCGTGAACCTCGAGCCAGTCGAGCACGCCCGCCTCGACGGGCTCGATCAGGTCGCCGGACTCGCGCTTCGCGTTCTCGACCGAGTCGCAGCAGACGAACGCCGCGCGCTCCAACACGACGTTGTCGAGCTCGCGCCGCCGCGGGTCGTTCGCGCCGACCGCGCAGACGAGCGCGCCCGGCCGGAGCCACTCGCCCCGCAGCACGGGGTCGCGCGAGGTCGTCACGGTCACGACCACGTCCTGTGCCCCGGGGTCGCGGTGGCTCTCGCCCGCCTCGGCGCCGACCTCGCGACAGAACTCCGCGAGGCGGTCCTCGCTGCGGCAGTAGGCGACGACCGTCTCGAGCGAGGGCAGCGCCGCGCGGATCGCCGCGACCTGGCTGCGGGCCTGCCAGCCGCAGCCGATCACGCCGAGCGAGGTCGCGCCCTCACGCGCAAGGTGCCTGGCGGCCACGCCGCTCGCGGCGCCGGTGCGGAGCTGGCCGAGCTTGTCCGCCTCGATCACGGCCACCGGCTCCGTGGACTCGGTCTCGAAGAGCAGCACCATGAAGTGCACGCCGCCGCGACCGGCCGCGTACGACTTCAGCCCGGCGAGCCCGAGCCCGTTGTCGACCGCCCACATCACCGCGAGGAAGCCCTCCTCGAAGCGCGTGCGCCCCCGTGGCACGTTCTCGACCTCGCCGGCCGCGAGCCGGCGGAAGCAGCCCTCCACCGCCTCGAGCGCGTCCTCGGGCGTGAGCAGCTCGGCGACCTCCGCCTCGGTCAGGTACAGCGGCACGGGCTCGGAGGTTATTGCTTCGGGATGAAGCTGATCTGGCCGCTCGTCTCGAGCACCGCCCAGCGCACCTTCTCGAGCGAGTCGAGCTGGCTCTGGCGGGCCTGCTCCTCGAGCTCCTCGCGCGTGATCCGCTCCCGCGAGAGGTTCCGCTCGAGCACGCGGCCGTCCTCCACCAGCAGGATCGGCTCGCCCGAGAGCACCTGCCGCACCGGCCGGAAGCGGTAGTTCAGGTACGAGACGGCGACCTGCATGAGCGCGATCGTCCCGGCCGCGAGCACGAGGCCGGTGACGGAGTAGTCGCTCTGGGTGACGCCCTGCTGCACGAGGTCGCCGAGCACGATCAGCATGATCAGGTCGAACGGCTCGAGGGACGACAGCTCCCGCCGACCGACCACCCGCGTCAGGAAGAAGATGAACGAGAAGGCGACGGCTGCGCGGAGGACGACGTCCATCTAGGGGAAGATCCTCAGGCTGCGGGAGAGCGTTGCGACCGGCGTCTCGCCGTCGTCGAGCTCGAGCTTCAGCGTCCTCGTCCCGACGGTGGTCGGGTTGACCTGGTACTCGACGTAGAGCACGTGCCTCGCGCCGGCGGGTAGGTGGCCGAGCTCGAGCGCGAGGCTGCCGTCGCGGCTCGCCTCGTTCAGCGGGCTCGGCTCGATCGTGTTCACGGTCAGGCCGTCGAGCCAGTCCTGGTCGAGCACGAGCGTCGCGTCCTTCAGCTCGTTGCGGGCCTCGATGGTGAAGCGGGCCTGGAAGAGGAGCCCGCCGCGCACCGCCGAGGGCGCCGAGACCGCGAGCGTGGCCGCGCCCTCCTCCGCCCGCGTGGTCGAGGGCCGCTGGCCGAAGACGTTCGCCAGCGCGAGCACGAGCACGAGGCCGACGACGCCGAGCAGCGCCCGGCGCAGCCACGGGTGCCATCTGCGGCCCTCGAGGTCGCGATGCCGGCGCAGGACGATGCCGTCGGGCTGGTCGGCCACGACAGGCGTTTCGCGCCCTCCGCCGGCGTTCCTCTAGCTGTGCGCCCAGGCGACGAGCGCCGCGGCGGCGCCGAGGATCGCGCCGCCGATCGCGAGCAGCAGCACGAGCGGGCCGCTGCCGCCGCCCTGGTCCGCCACGGGAGTCGCCGCGGGGCGGCGGGGCGCCTTCGCGGTCTCGTAGACGTAAACGATCCGGTTGCGGCCGTCGGCGTCGGGATTCGCGAGGAAGGCCTGGTACTGGTCTGCCCGCACGAGGCGCATGCGCGACTCGAGCAGCCGCCGCAGCAGCGACGGCGCGGGCTGCGGCCGCCGCTTCAGCGCGGCCGTCCAGCTCGGCGCGCCGGGCGGGCGCAGGAGCCGTTCGACGGGAACCGGCCGCGCAGTCAGCCGCACGTGCGGGAAGCCGCTCCCGGCCGCGTGGACGCGGAGCGCGAGCGGCCGCCCGTCCCCGAGCGTGCCGGCGAAGCGCACGGGCTCGCCGCGGCCGGCGCGCAGCTCCCCCTCGACCCGCAGCGGCGCCTCGATCTGGGCCTTCTCCCTCTGCTGCCGCACGCGGCCGTGGAAGGTTGCGTACGCGGACGCCAGCC
>DATIFC010000149.1:0-26971 GCA_035455445.1 Gaiellaceae bacterium
CGTAGATCCGCTCGACGCCGGAGCACACCTGGCCGCAGTTCGAGAACGAGCCCCAGAGCGCGCCCGCGACCGCGCGGTCGAGGTCGGCGTCCTCGAACACGACCATCGCGTCCTTGCCGCCGAGCTCGAGCGTGACGGGCCGCAGCCGCTCCCCGGCCGCAGCGGCCACCAGCCGGCCGACAGCCCCGGAGCCGGTGAAGACGAGCTTTGCGATCCCGGGCGCACGCACGAGCGCCTCGCCCGTCTCGCCGCGCCCTTGCACGACCCGCACGAGCCCTTCGGGCGCACCCGCCTCTCGAAAGAGCCGCTCGACCCACCCGCCCGTGAGCGGGGTCAGCTCCGAGGGCTTCAGGACCACCGCGTTCCCGGCGGCGACCGCGAAGGCCGCCTGCGTGAGCGGGATCCCGAGCGGGAAGTTCCAGGGTGAGATCAGGCCGATCGCGCCGAGCGGCTCGTAGAGCAGCCAGCCGCGCTTGTGCCGCAGGTGCGGCTGCGGGAAGCGCAGGCGCTCCGGTCGCAGTACGCGCGGCGCGTTCGACGCCGCCCAGACGAGGTTGTCGAGCGCCACGAACAGCTCCGCGGTGTACGACTCGACGAGCGGCTTGCCGGTCTCCGCGGTGATCGTCGCGGTCAGCAGATCGGTGCGCGAAAGAACCTCCTGGGCGACCGCGCCGAGCAGCGCGCGCCGCTCGGCGAACGACGTCTGCGCCCAGCGAGCGGCCGCGAGCCGCGCCTCGCCGACCGCCTCCGAGACCTCCTCGGGAGGCGCGACCGGAACCGACCCGAGCTCCTCGAGCGTCGCGGGGTCGACCGACCGCAGCACGCCGGTCTGCGTCTTGCTGGCCATCCGGGGATCCTAGACCTGCGCGGCTACGATTCTCGGCGGGGGATGGACCGGAAGCAGCGCATCAAGGAGAACGAGAGGCTCTTCCGCGACGTGAACGAGCGCGTCGCGGAGATGAGCCCGGGGCTCAACGCCGGCGCCGAGCCCGAGTGGGTCTGCGAGTGCGGCGACGAGACCTGCTTCGAGAAGCTGACCGTCCCACTCGACGAGTACGTCGAGATCCGGGACCACGAGAGCTGGTTCGTGATCAGGCCCGGCCACGAGAAGCCCGACGTCGAGCGCATCGTCCGCCGCGACGACGGCTTCCTCGTTGTCGAGAAGCTCTAGGAGACGCTCGCCCGGCAGCGGTCGAGATCGGCGAGCTGCGCCTCGATCCACGCCGCCACGTCGTGCTCGCGCACGTGCGACCGGATCGCCTCCAGCCGTTCGCGCCGCTCGGCGGCGGGAAGCGTGAGCGCCTCGTGGATGGCCTGTGCCTGGCCCGCCACGTCGAACGGGTTCACGGTCAGGGCCCACTCGCCGAGCTCGGCGTGCGCGCCGGCGTTCTCGGACAGGATCAGCACCCCGTCGCGCTCGTTCACGAGCGGCGCCTCCTTGGCGACCAGGTTCATCCCGTCGAAGATCGCGTTCACGAAGATCGCGTCGAACTGCTTGTAGGCGGCGACCGAGGCGGCGAAGTCGTCCTCGATCACGAGCTCGACCGGCAGCCAGCCGCCCTGCTGGAACCGGTCGTTGACGCGCCGGGCCTCCCGCTGGATCGCGCCCAGGTACTCCGCGTACTCCGGGATGTCCTGCCGCGAGGGGTCGAGCCGCGCGAGCATCGTCACCCGCCGGTGCCGATCGGGGTGGGCCTCCAGGTAGAGCTCGAAGGCGCGGAACCCGCGGACGATGTTCTTCGACGGGTCGGTGCGGTCGACGCGGAGGACGAGCTGCTCGGGCCGGCGCTCGACGAGCTCCCGCTCGGCGGCCAGGACCGCGTCGCTCCCCGCTAGCTCGTCGAACTCCGAGGCGTCGACGGAGATCGGGTGCACCGTGACCAGCGAGCGGCGGCCGTCGTGATCGACGTGGCAGTCGACGAAGTTCGCCTCGGCGCCGGCGAGGTCGCTCGCGGCGCGCATGAAGTTCAGCCGCCACTGGTGCGTGTGGAAGCCGACGACGTCGTTGGCGAGCACACCCTCGTGAACCGCGCGCCGGATGCGGTCGGGCAGCACGTGCCAGTAGTCCGTCTGCGGCCACGGGATGTGGACGAAGTGCGCGAGCAGCGCGTGAGGAGCGCGCTCACGGACGACCCGCGGCGCGAGGTAGAGGTGGTAGTCGTGGAAGAAGACCGCGGCCCCGGGCTCGGCCTCCAGCTCCTCGAGCACGGCCTCGGCGAAGCCCTCGTTCACGCGGGCGTAGCCCTCGTCCCAGGCGTTCTGGAGCGCGATGTCCACCGACGGCGTGTACGCGAGCTGCCACAGGTAGTGCTGCAGGAACCAGAGCATCGGGTTCGCGACGACGTTGTAGAACCAGTCGTAGGCCGTCTCGTCGTGCGCGACGAGGCGCAGCCGGAAGGGCGAGCCGTCCCTCGCACGCTCCTCGACCGGCGCGCCGCCGCTCTCCGCCGCCACGACCCGGTCCTCGTCGCTCATCGCGCTCGCGACCCACGTCACGTCGTGGTGGGAGACGAGGCTGCGAAGCGCGGTCACGAGGCCGCCGCCTCCACGGCGGGCGACGCGGGCGCCGTCGGCCCCGCGCGCATAGGTGACCGGGCCTCTGTTCGAGACGACGATGAGCCTGCGACGGTTCGCCATGCCCTGCGCCCACCCTACCCGCAGGCCGCGCGGGACAACGGCTACGACGCGGCGGCGGCCGCGGTCACCTCGGCCCCCGCGGTGTCGTTTCCGTCCAGCTTGTTCAGCAGCACGAGCCAGTCGCGCAGGAGCCGGGGCATGAGGAAGTTCCGCCGCACGAACTCCTTCCCGCGCAGCGCCCGCTGCCTGGCCCCGGCGGGGTCGTCCAGGATCTCGATGCACGCCCGGGCGCACTCCTCCGGGTCGTACGGGTCGACGAGCCAGCCGGTCTCGCCGTCCTGGATCTGCGCCACTATCCCGCCCGCCCGACTGGCGACCATCGGCCGTGTCTTCCAGAGCGCCTCCGTGACCGTCAGCCCGAAGCCCTCCTTGGTCGACTTCTGGATCGCCGCCGCCGAGTGCACCTGGAAGGCGTTGACCTCGACCGAGCCGATGTTGTTCAGGTTCGACAGGATGTAGACGTCCGGGTCGCCGGCGGCGTAGGTGACCGTCCGGTTGTAGTAGTCCCAGCCCTCGGGGTCGTCGTGCGCCATTGAGCCCACGAGCGCGAGCTGCACGTCCGGGTGGTCGGCCTTGACCGTGCGGTAGGCGTCGATCACGCCCAGCGGGTCCTTCCACGGATCGAAGCGCGAGACCTGGGTCAGCAGCGGCCGCTCGACGTCGATCCCGAACTGGTCGACGATGTACGCCGCATCCTCGGGCGAGAGCGCCATGTTCTTCGGTGTGAGCGGGTCGATCGCCGGCGGCCAGATGAACGCCGGTGGGATCTCCGCCGCGCGCGGGACGTAGTCCTGCATGTGGAAGATCGCCGCGTCGTAGCGCCCGAGCCAGGGCAGCAGGAAGTCGAGCACCTCGTGGTTCGGCTGCGAGAGGTCGATGTGGCAGCGCCAGATCCAGCGCGCACGGCTGTCCGGGAAGTGCTCGATCATTCCCGCCGGCTGGGGGTCGTGGACGAGGACGAAGTCGTAGTCGTCGCCGAAGTGCTCGGCGTTCAGCGCCTGGTACTGCCGGTAGACCTCCTGCTGGGTCTCCGTCAGGCCGACCGGGTCGCCCTGGAGGGCGTTGTGGATCGTCTTCGTCGCGGCGAAGAACTCCTCGGCGCCGGCGATGATTCGCCACTCGGCGTCGAGGCCCGCGTCCTTCATCAGCGGAACGAGCGCGTAGTTGATCTCGGCCACGCCGCCGCCGAAGGCGGTCGCGGAGAGGTGCACCAGCCGCTTGCCGCGCAGCGGCTCGGCCAGCCGCCTGATCTCCTCCATCAGCCCACGCGTCGCGATCGTCGCGTAGTCAGCGAGCGACTTCTGGCCGACGTTGACGAGCTGCAGCATCAGCGGCCGCCGAGAATACCCGTCGGTCTTGTCGGCTTCAGTCCGAGAGAAGCTTGACGAAGCGCAGGCGCGAGCCGCCCCCCTCGCGCTCGGCGATCTCGACCTCGTCGGTCAGCGCGCGGATGATCTCGATCCCGAGGCCGCCCTCCTCGAGCTCGTCCACACCGTCGGCCCTGCCGGCCCGCGGCGCGAAGCCACTGCCTGCGTCGCCGACCTCGACCGCCAACCGGTCGCTGCGCAGCTCGTAGACGATGTCCACGCTGCCGTTGCCGTCGTCGTAGGCGTGCTTGACCGAGTTCGTGCACGCCTCGGTCAGCGCGAGCTTGAGATCGTGCAGCGTCTCGTCCGAGAGCGGGCGCACACCGGCGATCGCGGTCAGCGCCAGCCTGCCGAGGGTGATGTACTCGGCCCGGGCGGGAATTGTGAGGCGTACAGAGCGGCCCTCCTCGCTCATCGTGCTGGTCGTTCCCCGCACACGGCACCCCGTAACCAGGAGGAATCAGCGTGCCCGGCGTGGAAGATCACGGGTTCGATCCTAGTCTCAGTGCGTCTCGGAGCGCTCGCTCAGCCGGACAGGCAGCTCGAGGCGCGCGTGGCCGCGCTCGATCGCGAACCGGGCGATCTGGCCCGGGCTCATGCTCGTGACAATCCGCGCAATGTCCTCCGAGCCCGTCACCCGACGGCCGTCGATCGCCACGATCACGTCGCCGCTGCGCGGGAAGTCGAGGCCGAATGCGCTCGCCAGCTGCTTGCCAGGACGCAGCCCGGCGCGCGCCGCGGGGCCGTCGGCGACGATGTTGGTCACCACCGCGCCGCGCTCCACCGCGTAGCCGAAGCGGCGCGCGAGCGCCGGCGTCAGGTCGGTCGTCTCGACGCCGACGAACGCGTACGACACCGAGCCGTTCGCGATCAGCTGCTCCATGGAGCGCTTGGCGGAGTTGATCGCCACCGCGAAGCCGACGCCCTCCGCCTGGCCGCTCGAGCTGCGGATCTGCGCGTTGATCCCGATCACCCGGCCGCGTGCGTCGAAGAGCGGGCCGCCCGAGTTGCCATGGTTGATGGGCGCGTCGGTCTGGATCGCGTCGACGAGGTTGAAGTCCGAGGTCAAGGACTCGACTGAGCGGTGCACCGCCGAGACGACGCCCACGGCGAGGGAGTTCTCGTTGCCGAAGGGACTGCCGATCGCCGCGACGGGCTCGCCGACGACGACCGCCGCCGAGTTGCCGAGCGGCACCGGCGCGAGCGCATGGGCCCTCGGGTCGACCTTGATCAGCCCGACGTCGTCGAAGACGTCCCAGCCGACGATCTTCGCCTCGGCGCGGTCGCGGTCCTGGAACTCGACGAAGACGCGGTCCGCGCGTCGCGGGACGGCGGTGTCGCCCGCCGTCGTGATCACGTGCGAGTTGGTGAGGATGTAGCCCTGCGGCGAGACGACGAAGCCGGAGCCCTGCGCACGCTGGGAGCTTTCGGGATCGGTTCCGTAGACGGCGACGATCGTGACGACGCCGGGCGAGCGGTGGGCGTAGATCGAGCTCGGGCTGAAGCCGTTTCCGGCGAGCGGCTTCGCGCGCGCGCCGACCGCGGCCGTGACAGCCGCGGGGGCCGGCGCAACCGGAGTTGCGCGGAAGACTGTGGTCGTCGAGCTGGACTCGGTCCAGCCCGTCAGGTGGCCGATCGCGAGCGCGACCACGCCGCCGAGCACGGCGCAGGCGACGGCAACGGCTGCAAGAGGGGCGCTTCGCACGGCGCTCGCACTGTAGCGGCGGTTTGCCGGCCCGCCGTTTTCACGGCAAAACGGCCTCGCGCACCCCGGGGACCGCCGCGAGCGGCAGCATCAGCGTGAAGACCGTCCGACCCGGCCGGGACTCGAGCTCCACCGCGCCGTCCATCAGCTCGGCGAGCTCCTTCGCGATCGCCAGGCCGAGGCCGCTGCCGGAGGCCCGCGCGCCGTCGACGCGGAAGAAGCGCTCGAAGAGCTGCTCCTGCTGCTCCGCCGGAATCCCGGGGCCGGCGTCCTCGACCTCGAGCACCGCCGCCTCACCGCGTCGCCCCGCCCGCACCTCGACGGCCGCCTCCGGCGGCGTGTGCAGGAGCGCGTTCTCGACCAGGATCCGTCCGAGCTGGAGCGCGCGCAGCTCGTCCGCCTCGGCGAACACCTCGCCGTCGACGCTGCCACTCAGCGCGTGGCCTGTCGAGGCGGCCAGCGGGCCGAACTCGTCCACCAGGTCGCGCGCGAGCGCCGCCAGGTCGACCGGCTCGCGCTCGACGGTGAGGCGGCCGGCATCCAGCCGCGTCAGGTCGAGAAGGTCGGAGGCGAGCTTCGTCAGGCGCGCGACCTGCTCCCGCATGGAGGCGAGGAACTCGCGCCTGGTCTCCTCGTCGAGCTCCTCGTCGTCGAGCAGCTCGAGGAAGCCGCCGAGCGAGAAAAGCGGCGTGCGTAGCTCGTGTGACGCGTTGGCGACGAAGGCACGCCGGGCGTCGTCGAGGTGCGCCAGCCGCACGCGCATCCGCTCGAAGGCGACCGCCAGAGCGCCGATCTCGCCGCCGCCCGTGTCGACGACCGGCTCGTCGAAGCGGCCACTCGCAATACGGTCCGCGGCGCGCTCGAGCCGGCGGATCCGCCGCGCGAACATGCGCGCGCCCGCGTAGCCGAGCAGGAGGGCGACGACGAGCGCGATGGCGGCGGCCAGCAGGACGCGGCGCTCGACCAGCTCGATGCTCCCGAGCTCGACCGGCGCCCGCACGAGCAGCGCGTAGCGGCCCCGCAGCACCGGCACCGCCGCCTCGGCGTACGTCGTGCCGTCCTGCGTCACGTGGCCGTGCTGGGGACGCCCCGTATCGAGAGCCTTCGTCGCGGTCGGGTCGCCCTCGAGCCGCTTTCCCACCTCCCCCGAATAGGCCTGCGGCTCGACGCGAGCCGTCGGCGTGATCCGGTTGAGGAGCCCCACGGCGACCCCGCCGTTCGCCTCCGATGCGACCGGCGCGAAGTCCGGGTTGAACGGCGTCGCGTCGTCGACCTGAGGCGCGAGCTTCGTCACGATCGTTCGCACCTCCGCGACGCGCGCGTTCAGCGCGCGGTCCCGCAGCGACGGCACGACGGTCAGGTAGACGATCCCGAGCGCAACCGCGACGACCAGGAGGAGCGCGAGGCTCAGCCGCACGCCGACGCTCTGCAAGAAGCGCCTCACGGGCGAAATCGGTAGCCGGCGCCCCGGACGGTGAGGATGAACTCCGGCTCGCTCGGGTCGCGCTCGAGCTTCTCGCGCAGGTGGCGCACGTGCACGTCGATCGTGCGCGGCTCGCGGTAGTCCGAGCCGCCCCAGAGCGCCTGCAGCAGCATCTCGCGCGTGAACACGCGGCCCGGGCTCGACGCCATCGTCCGCAGCAGCTCGAACTCGACGTAGGTGAGCTGCACGGCGCGGCCCGAGACGTCGACGTCGCGGCGGCCGACGTCGATGCGCAGGCCGTCCCGCTCGATCGTCTCCTCCTCGGCGCGCGCCGACGCGGGGATCGCAGCCCGTCGGAGGAGCGCACGCACGCGGCTGCGGAACTCGCGGATCGAGAACGGCTTGGTGATGTAGTCGTCCGCGCCGAGCTCGAGGCCGAGCACCTTGTCGAGCTCGTCGTCACGGGCGGTGAGCATGATGATCGGCACGCTGCTGGCGGCGCGGAGCCGCTTGCAGACCTCGAGCCCGTCCAGCTTCGGCAGCATCACGTCGAGGACGACGAGGTCGACCCGCTCCTCGGCGAACCGCGCCAGCGCCTCCTCGCCGTCCCGCGCCTGAACCACGCGGAAGCCGTCGCGTTCGAGCGGATAGGCGAGGAGCTTCTGAACCGCGTCCTCGTCGTCGACGAGCAGGATGGTGGAGGAGTCGGTCATCGCAGCGCCTGCCGGCGCACGTGGTTCTGCCACCTACTATAGCCACGCTATGGCGGCGCTCCCGCCCGGTTCCTCGCGGCGACGCCCGCGCCGAGGCACGCTCGAGCGGCCCGTAAGCGGCCGTCTCTATCGCGGCACCTGGCTGCTCGTCGGCATTCCGTTGCTCGCCGCCGCATTCAGCGTGCACAAGCCGAATCCGCTTCCGGCGCCGCAGCCGGCGCTGCCCGCCTCCTTCGACGGAACCGAGGCCGTGACCCTCGCCTCGGAGCTCTCGCGCCTCTATCCGGACCGCGTCCCCGGCACCGCCGGAGCCGCAGGGGCGCGGGGCTGGGTGCGCGATCAGCTCTCGCCCTACGGGCTCCACGTCGTGCCGGACCGTTTCCAGGCCGACCTTCCCGGCATCGGGACGCGGACGCTCGTGAACCAGATCGTGATCGTCCCGGGCGGGTCGCCTGACGAGATCGTGGTGATGGCGCACCGGGACGACGACGGCCGCGGCCCGGGCGCGAACAACAACGCCTCGGGGATCGCCGCGCTGATCCAGCTCGCTCGCTCCTACGGCTCGGCCGTCGGCGCCCGAGCGGTGAGCCCGCAGCACACGCTCGTCTTCGTCGCGACCGACGGCGGCGCCTTCGGGATGCTCGGTGCGCGCAGGTTCGCCGAGACGCACCGCGGGCACGTGGTCGCGGCGATCGACCTCGCCGCCCTCGCGGGCCACGGGCCGCCCCGCCTCGTGCTCGCGGGCCTGGAGCCGCGGCTCGCCTCGCCGGCCGTCGTCGAGACCGCCGCGCAACGCGTGCTCGAGCAGGCGGGACGCCGGCCTGCGCACGCGGGTGCCCTCTCACAGCTCGTCGACCTGGCCTTTCCGTACACGCAGCACGAGCAGGGGCCGCTGCTCGCACACGGGATGCCGGCGCTGACACTGACGAGCGGGGGCGAGCGGCCGCCCTCGGCCTTCTCCGACCGTGCCGACCAGCTCGACGCGGTCAGGCTCGCGCAGCTCGGCCGCTCGGCCCAGCAGCTCCTGCGCTGGCTCGACTTCGGCGCCGAGCTCGCGCCGGGGACCGCTCGCTACATCTACTTCGGCCCGCGCGTGCTGCCGGGCTGGGCAGTCGAGCTCGTGCTCCTGGCCGCGCTGCTGCCCTTCCTGACCGCCGCCGTCGACCTGTTCGCCCGCTGCCGCCGGCGCCACATCCCGCTGGCATCGGCCCTGCGCAGCTATCGCAGCCGGGCCTGGTTCTGGCTTTGGGCCGCGGTCGTCTTCGAGCTGTTCGCGCTTGCGGGCGTGTGGCCGGGAGCGCCCTCGGTCCCGCTGCCCCCCGACGCCGCTCCGGGGACGGACTGGCCGATCATCGGGCTGCTGGCGTTACTCGTCTTCGTGGCCGGCGGCTGGCTGGTGGCCCGACAGCGGCTGACACCCCGACGGCCGACCTCGGCGACGGAGGAGCTCGCCGGGACGACCGCCGCGCTCCTCGCCCTCTCGGTGGTCGCCTTGCTGGTGGTGGCGACGAACCCCTTCGCGCTGGTTTTCCTGCTGCCGTCCCTGCACGCGTGGCTCTGGCTTCCCCACGTGCGCCGACGGCCCATCTGGACACGGCTGGCGGTGCTCGGAGCGGGGTTTCTCGGGCCGCTGCTGCTCTTCGCCTCGCTCGCGCTCCGCTACGGCCTGGGCCTCGACACCCCGTGGTACCTCGCCGAGCTGGCTGCGACGGGCTACATCAGGCTTCCCGCCCTCGCGATCGCGATCGGCTGGCTCGCCGCCGCGGGACAGGTGACGGCGCTGACGGTGGGCCGCTACGCGCCGTATCCCAGTGCGCGCGAGCGGCCACCGCGCGGCCCGCTCCGCGAGGCGGTGCGGCGATCCGTGCTTACAGTGAGAGCAGCGCGCCGGCGGGGCTCCGGCGCCGACCGACAGGCGGTGGAGGGCTGACGGTGAGACGGCTCGCGAGAATCACCGGAACGGTGCTGGCGATCGCCGGTGCCGGCGTGCTCGTCTGGGTCGTCGTCGTCTGGCGCTGGCAGGACCCGTTCACGGCCCTGTACACCAGCTGGAAACAGCACCAGCTCTCGAGTAGCTACGAGCGGCGTGCGCGTGCCTATCGACGGCCGCCGGTGAAACCGGGGGCCTCGCTAACGGCGGTGACCGCGCAGATCCGCACGGAGGCCCGCCGCTACCGCCTCGAGTCGAAGCGCGGCCAGGCGATCGGCCGCATCCGCGTCCCGCGGCTCGGGCTCAACATGGTGCTCGTCGACGGCACCGACCACGAGACGCTCACCAAGGGCCCCGGCCTCGACCGCAGGACGTACATGCCGGGCGAGGGCCAGCTCGTCTACATCGCGGGACACCGCACGACCTACCTGGCGCCGTTCGCCCACATCGAGCGGCTCGAGCCGGGCGACCCCGTCACGCTCGAGGTGCCGTACGGGACCTTCGTCTACCGCGTCTTCCAGCACCGGATCGTCGGCGCCGGCGACCTCGCCGTGCTGCGCTCGCACGGCCGCGACGTGGTCGAGCTGCAGGCGTGCCACCCGCGCTTCTTCGCCTCGCACCGCTACATCGCATACGCGCGGCTCGTCCGGATCGAGCCTCGAGGCGCACCCGCCTTCCGGCCGCCCGCCGAGGCCCGAGCAGCCGCTCCGCTCGCCTCCGAGAAGGGTTGAGCGCCATCAGGCGAGCCTGAGGTAGCGAACAGGCGAGCCGGCCTCGAGCACGCCCTCGCCGCGCGGGAGGAGCACGAGAGCGTCGGCGGCGGCGGAGCGCGCGATCATGTGCGACTCCTGCCCCACGAGCGGCTCGAGCTCGGGGGACGTCCCGTCCTCGCTCACGCGCATCCGCGCCCGGACGAGCTCATCGCGTGCGGGGTTCCGCTTCGCGGCAACCGCGAGCCTCCCCGGCTCGAAGCGGGGCAAGGGATCGCTCTCGCCCTGCAGCGCCAGGATCGCTGGCCGCACGAACAGCTCGAAGGCGACGAGCGAGGACACGGGGTTTCCAGGCAGACCGAACACGAGCGTCCGCCCGCGCACGCCGAACGACACCGGCTTGCCCGGCTTGACCGCGACCCGCCAGAAGACCTCGTCGACGCCGAGCTCCGACTCGATCCGCCGGACGAGGTCGTGCGGACCTACCGAGACGCCGCCGGAGGTCACGAACACGTCGTGCTCGAGCCCGCGCGCGAGAGCCTCGCGATGCGCCTCCTCGTCGTCGGCGACGGCCGCCAGGCGCTCGACGAAAGCGCCCGCCGACCTCAGCTGCGTCTCGAGGAGCAGCCCGTTGGCCTCGTAGACCTCGCCCGGCGCGAGCGGCTCACCCGGCCGGCGAAGCTCGGTTCCCGTGGCCAGCACGGCGGCGCGCGGGAGTGCGCCGCAGACCACCCCCTGGACGCCTGCCGCCGCGAGGGCGCCCAGCTGCGCGGGCCCGAGGCGTGTCCCTGCAGGCACGACCTCGGCGCCCGCCCGCAGATCGCCGCCGCGAGGCCGAACGTTCGCGCCGAGATCGACGGAGCCGGCGATCTCCACCTCGTTGTCACGCTCGACAACATACTCGATCGGGACGACGGCGTCGGCGCCCTCCGGAACGACGCCTCCGGTCGCGATCCCCATCGCCTCGCCCGACTCGAGCGCACGGCTGGCGGGAAGGCCGGCGGCAATCCGGGCGACGACCGGCAGCCTCGCCGGCAGATCCGCGGAACGGACTGCGTAGCCGTCCATCGCGGAGCTCGGAAACGGGGGAAGGTCGACGACCGCGTTCGCGGGCTCGACCAGCACGCGGCCCGCCGCGCGGTCCAGCTCCACACGCTCCGGCGCAAGCGGCCGGACGCGCTCGAGCACGAGCCGCTGCGCCTCCTCCATCGTCAAGAGCTCGGCCACGACCGCCGCATACCGTACGCGCGCCGGATAGGCTCAGCCGCCGTGATCTCGGTCGTCGTCCCCGTCCACGACGAGGAGCGCACGGTCGCGCTCCTCTACGACGAGCTGGAGTCTGCGCTCCAACCGCTCGGCCAGCCGTGGGAGGCGGTGTTCGTCGACGACGGCTCGGCCGACGGTTCCTTCGCCGCGCTCACCCGGCTTCACAGCGCGCAGGACAACGTGCGCGTCATCCGCCTGCGCAGGAACTTCGGCAAGGCGGCGGCGCTCGCGGCGGGCTTCGCGCACGCGGACGGCGACGTCGTCGTCACGATCGACGCCGACCTCCAGGACGACCCGGGCGAGATCCCACGCCTGCTCGCGAAGCTCGACGAGGGATTCGACCTCGTCAGCGGCTGGAAGACGCGCAGGCGCGACCCGCTGACGCGGCGGATCCCGTCGAAGATCTTCAACTGGGTCACCGGTCGCGTCTCGGGCCTGCGCCTGCACGACCTGAACTGCGGGCTGAAGGCCTACCGCGCCGAGGTCGTCCGCGGGCTGCGGCTCTACGGAGAGCTGCATCGCTTCATCCCCGTGCTCGCGCACTACCGCGGCCACCGCGTGGCCGAGCTCCCGGTCAACCACAGGCCGCGCGAGCACGGCCGCTCGCGCTACGGCATGGAGCGGTACGTCCGGGGCTTCCTCGACCTGCTCACGGTCTCCTTCATCGGGCGCTACCGCTACCGGCCGCTGCACCTCTTCGGCGGCCTCGGCCTGCTGCTCGGAGCTCTCGGCTTCGGGGTGCTGCTGTACCTGACGGTGCTGAAGATCGACGGCCACGCGATCGGCCAGCGGCCGCTGCTGATCCTCGGAGTCCTCCTGGTGGTGGTCGGGCTGCAGTTCTTCTCGCTCGGCCTGATCAGCGAGCTGATCACGAGCCAGCACGAGGAGCGGACAGGCCCCCGGGAGCGGACGGAGCTGCACGTCGACGAGGTCCTCTCCTAGCCGTCACGGTTTCGGCACGAAGGCGTCACACATGCGCGCGCCGCGGCGGGATAGGCTCGCAGTGGGGAGGAGGCCGGGTGCGCCTGAAACAGGGGAACTGAGGCGAGCGGCGGCACCGGGCTGATGCGCGTTCTCTACTTCGGCACCTACGAGCGCGACTACCCACGCAACGCGCAGGTGATCTCGTGCCTGCGCCGCGCCGGGGTCGAGGTCGCGGAGCATCACGTGCCCGTCTGGGACGGTCGGCGGGACAGCTGGCGTGCCGGACCGGGGGCCGCGGCGCGGCTGGCGGCGGCCGAGCTCCGGCTCCTGCGACGGCCGCCCGGTGCCTACGACGCGGTGCTCGTCGGCTACCCGGGACACTTCGACCTCCCCGCCGCACGGCGCGCAGCGCGCGGGCGGGCGGTCGTCTTCAACCCACTCGTGTCCCTCTCGGACACCTTCGTCGCCGACCGCGGCCGCTTCCGGCCCGGCTCGCCGGCCGCACGCGCTCTCGCCGCGGTCGACCGCCGCGCCCTCCGGGCCGCCGACCTGGTGGTCGCCGACACGCACGCGAGCGCAGACCACCTCGCCGGCCTCGGCGGCCTCTCGCGCGAGCAGGTCGAGGTCGCGTTCGTGGGCGCCGAGGAGCGCGTCTTCGGGCCGGGATGGTCGCCGGCGGAGCCGTTCAGTGTGCTCTTCGTCGGCAAGCTGATCCCGCTCCACGGCGTCGACACGGTGCTCGCCGCCGCCCACGCCGCGCCCGAGCTGCGTTTCCGGCTCGTCGGAAGCGGCCAGCTGGAGGAGCTCGTACGCGACCGCCCGGAGAACGTCGACTGGATCCCCTGGGTCGAGTACGAACGCCTCCCCGACGAGCTCCACCGGGCAGGGTGCGCGCTCGGGATCTTCGGGACGTCGGCCAAGGCGCAACGCGTGATCCCCAACAAGGCCTTCCAGGCGCTCGCCTGCGGTACGCCGCTCGTCACCGCGGACACGCCCGCCGCGCGGGAGCTGCTGGCCGACGGCGAGAGCGCCCTGCTCGTGCCGCCGGGGGACGCCGGGGCCCTCGCGGCGGCGGTGCGGCGGCTCGCAGGAAACCCGGGCCTCGCCACTCGCCTCGCCGACGGCGGACGCGCGGCCTTCGAGGCCCGGGCGAGCGAAGAAGTGCTGGGCCGTCGCTGGCGCGAGTTGCTGGAGCGAGTCGCGTGACGCTACGACGTCCGGGCAGCCGTGCCCTCCTGTGGACGGCGGTCGTGGCCTACGCGGCCGGCTTCGCGGCGCTCTCGGTCCTCCGACACCGCGCCTTCTCGACCGGTCGGTTCGACCTCGGCAACATGGTTCAGGCGGTCTGGTCCACCGCTCACGGACACCCGCTGCAGATCACCGGCCTGCGAGGCGACCAGATCTCGCGGCTCGGCGCCCACTTCGACCCGATCCTCGCCGCCTTCGCACCGCTCTGGCTCGTCTGGCCCAGCGCCGACATGCTTCTCGTCGCGCAGGCCGCGGCGCTCGCACTCGGCGCGCTGCCCGTCTTCTGGCTCGCCCGCAAGCACCTCGGCTCCGAGCGCGTCGGCCTCGGCTTCGCGCTCGCCTACCTGATCTACCCGCCGACCCAGTGGTTGACGCTGAACGAGTTCCACCCGGTCGCGCTCGCCTGCCCGCTGCTGCTGTTCGCGATCTGGTTCCTCGACGAGGGCCGGCTGGTGCCTTTCGCGACGTGCGCGATCGTGGCGGCGGCGACGAAGGAGGAGATCGCGCTCGTGGTCGCCGGTCTCGGCATCTGGTACGGGCTCGCGCACGGCCGGCGACTGACCGGCGCCGCCATCGCCGTCGCAGGCGTCGCCGTGGCGCTGGTCGCGATCGAGGTCGTGATCCCGCACTTCAACCGCGCCGGGACGTCGAGCTTCTTCACGCGCTACAGCCAGGTCGGCAGCACGCCCGGCGGGATCGTGCACACCGCGCTCACCGACCCCTGGAAGGTCGTCACGACCGCCTTCACGGGCCGGGGGCTCGGGTACATCGCGCGCCTCGTGCTGCCGCTGGCCCTGCTCGTCGTGCTCGCGCCGCTCGCGCTGATCGCGGCCGTCCCGGAGCTCGCTGTGAACCTCCTCTCCGCCGCGACCACGCAGACCTCGATCCGCTTCCACTACACCGCCGGGCTGATCCCGGTCCTCGTCGCGGCGGCCGTCTTCGGCGCCAAGCGCCTGCCGCCGCGCGTCCCCGTGGCCGCGATCGCGGTCGTCGTCGCGCTGGTCTCGAACTACCTGCTCGGGCCGGTTCCCCTCTGGCGCTACTTCCCCGGCGGCCAGCAGCAGCAGGCGCACGCGGCAGAGGTCAGCGAGCACGACCGGATCGCGGCCCAGGCGCTGCGCCTGATCCCCTCCGATGCCGTCGTCAGCGCCACCAACTCCCTCGGGGCGCACCTCTCGGCGCGCAGGCGCGTGCTCAGCTTCCCCTACCTGCAGGATGCCCTGTGGGTCGCGGCCGACGAGACCGCGCCCGGCTACGCCGACCGGCTCGCGCCGTTGCCGACCGCCGTCCAGCTCTCCTGGCTGCGACGCAACCCGGAGTGGCGGCTCGTCTTCGAGCGGGACGGGATCCTGATCTTCCGGCGGGCGAGCGGGGCCGCGAGCGCGAGGTAGAGCGCGACCATCCCGAGGTCGCGCGCGAAGAGCAGCCAGACCGGCCACTCGAGCCGGAAGAGCGCGCCGTAGTGGAAGAACCACACCTGCGCGAGCACGACCACGACCGCGGCCAGGCCGATCGCGACCGGGCCGCCCGCCGCGACGACGAGCGGCAGCAGCCAGACGAGGTACTGCGGGGAGAAGACCTTCGTGAAGGCGAGGAAGCCGGCAACCGCCGCGGCGAACGCGAGCGGCAGCTGCGCACGGAGGTCGCGTGACCGGGCGTAGAGCGTCCACACGGTTGCGACCGCGAGCGCCTCGAGCACGAGCAGGAACGCCGCGGCGGCGCCCGCCGTCCCGCCCGCGAGGTTCCGGCCCGCCACGCCGGTCGTCTCCACGACCCGCGCGTGATAGGCACCCAGCCGGTCGAGCACGAGCAGGAACGACGCGCCGAGGCTCTCGATCTGCAGGCCTCGCGAGGCCTGCGAGCGGAAGCTCTCGTACACGCCGTGCGGCGCGTAGGCCGCGAACGGGGCGACGGCCAGCGCCGCCACCACGACCAGGACGCCGAGCGCCGCCGCGACCCGCTTCGTCCCCGCGCGCCGCCAGACGAACCACCCCGCCAGTGGCACGAGCACCAGCGGGTAGACCTTTGCGCCGACCGCGAGCCCGAGCACGCCGAACGCGGGGAGCTCCCGGCCGCGCAGCAGCAGCCAGAGCGCCAGCACGGTCAGGAGCGCCGGCCACGCGTCGTAGGTGTTGAGCGAGATCGGCCCGAGGGCGACGGGCGATAGCGCGAGCAGCCCGACGCCCATCCAGACTCTCCGTCGCGACGCGCCGAGCTCCGCGAGAACCAGCGCGACGATCACGACCGTCGCCGCTCCGCAGAGCGCCATCAGCGTCTTGAAGGCGGCGTTGTAATGCCCGGCGCCGAAGGCCGTGGGCGGCAGGAAGACCGCGAAGGCGCCGGGCGGATACTCGACGAACACGTCGCGATACGGCAGCGAGCCGTGCAGCAGCTGTTCCGCGTAGCCCTGGTAGACGTGCACGTCGCGGAAGCGGGCCGCGCGGAAGAGCCCGCCGTCCGGCACCGCACAGGCGGCGAGGTACACCGGGATCGCGACGAGCGCGGCACGCAGCGCCTGCCGCGGAGCCACCGCCTGCGAGGCCGCCTTCAGGACGTGACCCTTCGCGCCTCTACGGCGGAGGTGGAGGAGGTGGCGGCGGAGGGGGCGGCGCCGGAGGCTCTGGCGGCGGGGGCGGCGCCGGCGGTGTCGTCGTGATCGTCCGCCCCGTGGTCGTCGGCGGTGGAGGCGGCGGCGCGGTCTTCGCGGTCGTCGTCGTCCCGCTCGTCGTCGTCGGCGCGTAGTAGTACGTCGTGGTCGGCCGCAGGCTCGAGCTGTACTGGCCCTGCGTGAACGGCTTCCACTCGACCGGGTCACGCGGGTACTGCCAGGTCAGCGCCGGCGTGTTGGCCATCGCCTGCTCCATGAACAGTCGCCAGATGGTCGCCGGGAAGGTGCCGCCCGCGACCGCGATCCCGTGCACGTTCTCCATCGGGATCTCGCCCTGCGGGTAGCCGACCCAGACGGTTGTCTCCAGCTGCGGCACGTAGCCCGAGAACCAGGCGTCGGCGTGGTT
The DNA here is from genome assembly GCA_035455445.1 of Gaiellaceae bacterium. Taxonomy (GTDB): domain Bacteria; phylum Actinomycetota; class Thermoleophilia; order Gaiellales; family Gaiellaceae; genus AC-32. The sequence continues at coordinate 16,938 of DATIFC010000149.1, forward strand.
GTCCGTGGTGCCCGTCTTCCCTGCGGTCGGGCGGCCGAAGTAGGCGCCCACGCCGGTGCCCTGGAGCACGTTGTCCTCGAGGATCTTCGTCACCTCGTAGGCGACGCCGTCGCTGATCACACGCTTGCGCTGCGGCTGGCCCCAGCCCGCGTCGGTGTCCTCCTTGCCGTTGGCGAGCACGACCTTGCGGATCGCCATCGGCTTCGAGTAGACCCCGCCCGCCGCGAGGGTGGCGTACGCGGAGGCCTCCTCCAGCGGGGAGATCGCGTCGGCGCCGAGCCCCATCGCGGGCACGACGTCGAGGTGCGAGCGGATCCCGAGCCTGTGCGCCATGTCGGCGACCTTCTCCGGGGTCACGTCGAGCGTGAGCTGCGCGTAGACCGTGTTGTCGGACGCGAGCGTCGCGCTGTGGACGGAGATCGAGCCCGAGTACGAGTGGTCGTAGGTCTGCACGTCCCACGCAGGCGTGTACGGATCGGGCTGGTAGTGGAACGGCGCCGAGGTGTAGTAGGTCGTGTCGGGGTTCATCCCCTCGTTGACCGCGGCCGTCAGGACGAACGCCTTGAACGTCGACCCGGGCTGGCGCCGCGCCTGCGAGGCGAGGTTGAACTGGTTGCCCCAGCGGCCCGGCGTCACGGCCGCCATCGCGCGGATGGCGCCGTTGGCGGGGTTGATCGAGACGACCGCCGCCGCGGGGTCGTCGCGCAGGTAGAGCGTGTCCCGGATCGCCTTGCGCGCCGCCACCTGGAGGCGCGGGTTGATCGTCGTGTACACGCGCAGGCCGCCCGTGCGCACGGTGTTCGCGCCGTACTCGGCGATCAGCTCGTCGCGGACGTAGCTGAAGAAGTACGGCTCGCGGATGCGCGTGTAGAGCCGCCCCGGCCTCAGCCTCAGGTTCCTCTGCGCGACCGCCGTCTCGTACTGCGCCTGCGTGATGTCGCCGTAGTCGCGCATCGCGCGCAGGACCTGATCGCGCCGCTCGATCGCGGCCGAGGGCCGGTGCAGCGGGTCGTAGACCGAGGGCGCCTGCGGGAGGCCCGCGAGCAGCGCGGCCTGTGAAAGGGTCAGGAACCGTGCGCGCTTCGAGTAGTAGGTCTGCGCGGCCGCCTCGATCCCGTAGGCGTGGTTGCCGTAGTAGACCTGGTTCATGTACTGGGCGAGGATCCAGTCCTTCGAGCGTGCGCGCGAGAGCTTGATCGCGAGGCAGGCCTCCTTGATCTTGCGGGCGAGCGTCCGCTCCTTCGAGATGTAGAGGTTGCGGACGAGCTGCTGCGTGATCGTCGAGCCGCCCTGCACCACGTGGCCGGCGCGCAGGTCCTTCCAGGCCGCGCGCACGATGCCCTCGTAGTCGACGCCGCCGTGCTCGTAGAAGCGGTGGTCCTCGATCGCGACCGTCGCCTTGCGCATCCACGGGCTGACGCGCCAGAGCGCGACTGGCTCGCGGTTCCGCTCGGCCGGGATCGAGCCGAGCAGCGAGCCGTTGGCCGCGTAGACGAAGGAGTTCTGGCCGATCTGCACCGGCTTCAGGTCCTTGAGGCTGCAGTCGGAGCGGAACTTCGCCACGGCGCCGACCCCCGACGCGATCACGGCGAGCACGATGATCAGCAGTACCGCGAAGAGCAGCGTCGTGCGCCGCCTGTGCCTGCTCTGGCCCCGGTCGCGGCGGCGGCGGCGGCGGCGAAGGACGTCCTCGAGCTCGTCGTCGTGCCGGCGGCCGCGCCCGCGGGGCGGAGGCGGCGGGGGCGTCACGCGAAGATCCCTGCCTCGCGCAGCCGCGCGTGCGAGCGCAGGAGGAGCTCGTGCTCGAGGCGCTCCGCGCTCGGCTCGTCCGGCGCCCACACGCTCAGGCGGAGGCTCACCTTGTCGGCGATGCCCGTGACGTCGACCTCGGCACGGTCGTCCTGCGCGGCCTCGCGCAGCAGCCCGCGAGCGGCCTCGAGATCGGTGTCGAGAGGAACCTGAACGGTCACGTGCGCGAGCTTCTTCCGGCTGCGGATGGACGAGTTGCGGATGGTATCCGAGGCGATCTTCTCGTTCGGCACGACGAGCCGATCGTTGTCGTCGACGCGGATGAACGTGTACGTGAGGCCGATCTCCTCGACCACGCCGGTGAACCCCTCCGTCTCGACGTAGTCGCCGAGCCGCACCGGCTGGGCGAAGGCGATCAGCAGGCCGGCGATGAAGTTGCCGATCGTCCGCTGGGCGGCGAAGCCGACCACGATCCCGATCACGGCCGAGGAGGCGAGGACGCCCATCGCGACGGCCCGCACCTGCGGGATCACGAGCAGCGCCGAGAACAGGCCGACGAAGACGATCAGCGTGAGCACGCTGCGGCGGAGGATCCGGTAGCGCGTGACGGTCGCCGCCGGGAGGTCGCGACGGGCGAGCCTGCGGTCGACGATCCGCGCGACGATCAGGGTGGCGAGCAGGACCGCGCCGAAGACGGCGAGGCGGTGCCAGGCGGGCATCTCGAGGGTCGGTTAGCCGGGATCGAGCGGTTTCCTGCCCGCAAAGCCCTCCTCGAGGCCGTGCCAGTAGGCAACCTCGTCCTCGCCAACCTGCCAGCAGAGGAGCACCTCCTCGCCCTCGCGCAGCGCCGGGAAGTCGACCAGCCCGCGATCGAGGTCCTTGACGAGCACGCCCAGCCCCTGCAGCTCCTCGACGGCGCGGGCGACGGCCTCGGTTTCCTGCTCGAGCTGGGCCGCGACCTCGCGCGGCTCCTGCGGGTCGAAGTCGCCCCCGTTGCCCGAGATGCGCTGCGTCAGCCGTGCCTGCCGCGCAGCCGCGACCGTGAACGCCCGCCGGTGCGCGACGAGCGCCTCGGCGACCGGCCGCACGCGCTCCAGCAGCTCGTTCGCCTCCTCGGGCGTGAAGTGCCGCTCGGCCATCCGAGTATCATCGCGCGCCGTGTCCGCCGGTCAACGCGTTCGCTTGCCGAAGCGGACGGTACGCCGCGAGCTGCGGCTGCCGCGCGCCCGGAACCCCGCGCCCGAGATCTTCCTCTGGACGCGCGCAGCGATCTGGGCGGCGGCGCTGTTCTCGCTGTTCGTGTTCGTCCCGAACCGGCACCCGCGCGCGGGCGTGTGGGACCGGCCCGAGCTGACGCACGACCTCGGCGCCGTCACCGACGTCTGGGCGCGCTGGGACAGCGTCTGGTTCCTGCGCATCGCCGAGCACGGCTACGACTCCGCCTCGGGCGGCGCGTCGGCCTTCTACCCCCTCTACCCGGCCGCTGTGGGCGGCCTCGGGCGCGTTCTCTTCGGCCACTACGTGCTCGCGGGGATCCTCGTCTCGCTCGCGGCCGCGCTCGGCGCCTTCCTGCTCTTCTACCGGGTCGCCGAGCAGCGGCTCGGGGCGGACGGCGGCAGGCGCGCGGTGCTGTACCTCGCGCTCTTCCCGTTCGCCTTCTTCCTGCAGGCGGTCTACAGCGAGTCGCTCTACCTGCTGCTGACGCTGGCCGCCTTCGTGCTGGCCGAGCGCGGGCGTTTCCTCGCCGCGGGCTCGGTGACTGGCCTCGCGCTCCTGACGAGGCCGACCGCCGCGGCGCTGCTGCCGGCGCTGGCGCTGCTCGCCTGGCAGGAGCGCGACCGTGTGCGAGCGCTCGCGTCGCTCGCCGTCGCGCCGCTGATCTTCGCCGCCTACCCGCTCTACCTCTGGGCGGCGGAGGGTGACGCGTGGGCGTTCCTGCGAGCGCAGCGGCTCTGGAGCCGGCACCTCTCGCCGGCGGGGCCGCTCGGTGGGATCTGGGACGGCCTGCGCGCGGGCTGGGCCGGGATCGAGCAGCTCGCCTCCGGCTCGCACACACACCGCTACTGGACGCCGGTGCAGGACGCCGACCCGATCCGCGTGGCGACGCTGAACCTGGAGACCCTCGCGTTCCTCGTGCTCTTCGTCGTACTGACCGTGATCGCGTGGCGCCGGTTCGGCGCGCCCTACGGGCTTTTCGCGGCGGTGAGCCTGGCGATCCCGCTGAGCGTGCCGAGCGAGCGCTGGCCGCTGCTCTCGCTCCCGCGCTTCGGGCTGACGATCTTCCCGCTCTTCCTCGCGCTCGCGGTGGTCGGCGGCCGCCCCCGCGCGCACACGGCGATCGTCGCCGTGAGCTCGCTCCTCCTGGGCGTCTCGGTGGCGCAATGGGCGCTCTGGCAGTGGGTCGCATGAGGGCCGCGCTCGCGCTGGGGGCGGCGTTCCTCCTGGTCGCGGCCACCGCGTGCGGCGAGCGCAAGGAACCGACCGGACCGCTCGCCGAGAGCTACCCGGTGACCGTGCAGGGCGGCGGCGATCGGCCCACCGTCGTGGACGCCGCGCCGCGCCGGATCGTCCCCGTGGGCGCAGGCCCGCGACAGATCCTGCGCTCGCTCGGCCTCGGGCGCCGCATCGTGACCGTGAACGACACGCTCGTCGGTCTCCCGCTCGTCGACGCCATCCGCCGCGCGAAGCCTGACCTGATCGTCGCGTCGAGCGGCACCGACCCGCTCGACCTCGCCCGCGCCCGCGCCGCGACGAAGGCGGAGGTGTACGTCGAGCCCAGCAGCTCGCTCGACGACGTGGTGCAGGCGATCGGCGAGATCGGGCTGATCGCCGGCGAGCCGGTCCGGGCCCGGCGCCTGACCGCGGCGATCGAGAGCAGACGGCGGGAGGTCACGGCAAAGCTCGCCGGCGCGAAGGTGGTGAGCGTCTTCGTCGACGACGGCGACTTCTCCACCATCTCGAGCCGCAGCCTGCTCGGTGACCTGATCACGGAGGCGCGGGGGCGCAACGTCGCGGGCGCGAGCCCCGAGCAGGGCCCGTTCCCGCTGGCGCGACTCCTGCGGCTCGACCCCGACCTCTACCTGGCCACGGCCGCGAGCGGGCGGACGTTGAGGCAGCTGCGCTCCAGGCCGGGGACGAGGAGGCTGCGCGCGGTTCGCGAGGGCCGCTTCGCCGTCCTGCCGCCCGAGGTGGGCGTGGCCGGCCCGGGGGTCGGCGCCGCGCTCGCCGAGGTCGCGCGGATCCTGCACCCCTGATGCGGCTCGCCGAGCTGGACGCCGTCACGGTCGACGCGTACGGCACGCTCGTCGGCCTCGTCGACCCGGTTCCCGCGCTGCGGGCGGGCCTCGTGGCCCTGGGCGTCGAGCGAGAGCCCGGGACGGTGGCGGCCGCGTTCGCAAAGGAGGCTGTCTACTACCGGGAGCGGTCGTTCGAGGGCCGCGACGACGAGAGCCTCCGCGACCTGCGCCGCCGCTGCGTCGCGATCATCCTCGCCGAGCTCGAGGCTGACCTTCCGCCCGAGGCGTTCGTCGACGGCTTCGTGGCCGCGATGCGCTTCGAGCTCCTTCCCGGAGCGGGGCGGGCCGTCGAGGCGCTCCGTCGCCGCGGGCTGGCCGTCGCCGTGGTGTCGAACTGGGATTTCGGCCTCCCGCGCCAGCTGCAGGGCCTCGGCCTCGGAGAGGTCGCCGTCGTCACGTCTGCCGAGGCCGGGGCGCCGAAGCCGGACCCCGCCCCGTTCAGGCGCGCGCTCGAGCTGCTCGGCGTGCGGGCGGAGCGGGCGCTGCACGTCGGCGACAGCGACTCCGACGAGCGGGGTGCTCGTGCCGCCGGGATGCACTTCGCCCACGCCCCGCTCGAGGCGGCGGTGGAGACGCTCGCGTGAGCAACCGGAACCAGAAGCTCGCCGCCTGGCTCGCGCTCGTCGGGTCGCTCGCGCTCCTCAACTACGCGAGCCGCTTCTCCTCGGGCAAGCCGCCGCCCGACACGCTCTACCGCTACGACACGGCGCTCAGCGGGGTGATCTTCTACGGGCTGACGCTGGCGATCGTCCTCTGGATCGCGCGCGGGGTGCCGAACGACGAGCTCGGGCTGCGCGCCCCGCGCTCGTGGGGTCGCGCGCTCGCGTTCACCTTCGGGATGCTGATCGCGCTGCTGGTCGTCGAGGTCGCGCTCGAGGCGGTCCTGAACGCGACCCGCGAGCAGGGCCTCGAGCCGACGCACTGGGACTCGTCCAAGGCCGTCCCGTTCGCGCTCAACGCCGTCGTGGTCGCCGTCGTGGCGCCCATCGTCGAGGAGCTGACGTTCCGCGGGGTCGGCTTCTCGCTGCTGGCGCGGTTCGGCGCTATGGCCGCGGTGGCCGGGACCGCGGCCGCCTTCGCGGCCGACCATGGCCTGGTCGAGGGCTTCCCGGCGCTGTTCGTCTTCGGCATCGCCGTCGCGCTGGTGCGGCTGCGCACAGACAGCCTCTACCCCGGGATCCTTCTCCACGCGTGCTTCAACGGCCTCGCGCTCGCGGAGGCTCTCGCCCGGTAGCTGCTCTATGCTGCTGCGCGTGCGGCGTGCAGCGGTCTTCCTGGCGGCGTTGGCGCTCGCTCCCGCGGCGCACGCGGCACCCCCCGCGGTGAGCGCACAGGCGACGCCGGCGACGGGCCCGGCGCCGCTGGCGGTGACGCTGACGGCCACCGGCGACGCGGCCGCCTACCACTGGGACCTGGGAGACGGCGCCAGCGCCGACGGCCCGATCGTCCAGCACACCTACGCGGCCGGCCGCTTCACCGCCCGGGTGACCGCGACGAGCGCCGGCGGCGAGACCGCGCAGGCCACCGTCGTCGTGACCGCGACCGGCCTCACGCTCGCGGGCCCGCGCGCCGGCCGCTACCAGCAGCTGGCGCGGTTCCGCGGGCGCCTGATCCCTGCGGCGAAGGGCGCTCGCATCGGCCTCTACCGGGGTGAGCGGCGCATCGCCACCGTTCGCACGAGCCGCAACGGCAGCTTCGTCCTGGACGGGCGCGTCGGCACCCCGGAGGCCCGCTACACGGCTCGCTACGCGGGCGCGGTCTCGAACGCGGTGGCGCTCTCCGTGCGCCCCGGGCTCGACACCGCCTTCAGCGGCTCGGGCCAGCTCGGCCTCCCGCTCTTCCTGCTCGTGCGCGAGCGGCCGGCCTCCGCGGGTGTCGTGATTGTGCGCGTCAGCCGCGCCGGGCGGCTGGTCGCGAAGCGCTCCTTCCGCGGCCGTCTCCGGGTCCGGCTCGCCACCGGCCGCGCCGGCGCCTACCGCATCCGGGTCACGGTGCGGCCGGCTCCGGGCTACCTGCCCGCCCGCCGGGCGCTCGAGCGGATCGTCTTCCTCCCGTCCCTCGGCCCGGGCTCCTCCGGCCCGAGCGCGTACGAGCTCGACCGGCGCCTGGTCGAACTGCACTTCGCCCTCGGCCGGGTCGACGGCTACTACGGCGCCGACGACGTGGACGCGGTGGTCGCCTTTGAGAAGCTCCACGGCCTCCCGCGCACGGGCAGTGTCGACGCCCGCTTCTGGCGTGAGCTACAGAGCGCGCAGACCCCGCGTGCCCGCTACCCGGGCGACCACGTCGAGGTCAGCAAGGGCCGGCAGGTGCTGTTCGTCGTCCGGGACGGCAAGGTGGCGCTGATCGTGCCGGTGTCGACCGGCGCGACGGGGAACACGCCGCTCGGCGTCTGGCACGTCTACAGCAAGGTGCCCGGCTTCAACGCGAAGGCGATGTACTACTCGTCGTTCTTCGTCGGAGGCTTCGCCATCCACGGCTACCACAGCGTCCCTGCATACCCCGCGAGCCACGGCTGCGTGCGAATCCCCCTCTGGGTCGCAGTTCGGGTGTACTCCCTGGTCGACTACGGCACCGCGGTCTACATCTACTGGTAAGGCACTGGCGCTGCTCGCCGTCGCGCTCGCGGCAGCGGCCTGGCTCGCCTACGCGCAATGGTGGGGCCGCGGCGGCGCCCATGAGCTCGCCTGGCGCGACCTCAACCGGGAGGTGGGCCGCGTCGAGTTCACCCGCAAGGTGACCGCCGTCTACCACTCCCGCGCGCCGCTGGAGCGGCTGCTCGAGGCGACGATGCCCGGCCGCACGCCACGGCTCCCGCGGGTCGACTGGTCGCGCGAGCAGGTCGTCGTGCTCTCGCTCGGCCCCCGCTCGAGCACCGGCTACGCGCTGCGGGTGCTACGGGTGGTCGAGCGGCGCCGCGACATCGACGTCGTCGTGCGCGAGCAGACGCCGTCGCTCGGCGATCCGGTCGAGGCTCGCGTCACGTATCCCTACCGCGCAATCGCGATGCGCAGCACCGACAAGCCCGTCTACGTCAAGCTGCGGGGGAGGCCGTGAACACGCTACGCGTTCGGTTTGGCTGGAGATCTCGGATCGCCCGTCACGGCTTGGTGCAACGAACGGCTCGTATGGTTGCCCTATGACCGAGAGCGACCCACTGATCCGCCAGCTGCGGGAGCAGATCTCCGACAACGACCGCGCGATCGTCGAGGCGATCAACGCGCGGCTGAAGCTCGTCGCGCGGCTGAAGGGCTACAAGGAGTCGCGCGGCCTGGAGTTCGTCGACCCCGACCGCGAGGAGTGGATGCTGCAGTACTTGAACCGCGCGAACCGCGGACCGCTCTCGGAGGAGGGACTACGGGAGCTGTTCGAGGAGATCCTCGCGCTCACCAAGCGCGAGGTCGAGCGGGCCGACGGCTAGCGCTCAGTCGTCGTCGCCGGCCTCGGCGAACTCGTCCGGGGTGACGTGCTCGAGGAACTGCTTGAACTCGCTGACGATCTCCTCCTCGTTCACGTCCTCGCCCTCGAACTCGATCGCCGACTCCTCGATCACATCCTCGGCGGCGAAGATCGGCGCCTCGGCGCGAACGGCGAGCGCGATCGCATCGGAGGGGCGCGAGTCGATCTCGATCTCGGAACCGTCCTGCTGCACGGTGATGCTCGCGTAGAAGGTGTTCTCCTTCAGCTCGGTCACCGTGATGCGGACGACCTGGGCGTCGAGCTGAGCGAGCATGTCCGTGACGAGGTCGTGGGTCATCGGCCGCGGCGTGGTCGCGCCCTGGAGCTTCATCAGGATCGCGGCGGCCTCGGGATGGCCGATCCAGATCGGGAGGAACTTGTTCCCGTCCGCCGTCTTGAGCAGCACGATCGGCTGCTTGCCGACCAGGTCGAAGCTCACGCCGTAGATGACCATCTCGTACATCAGGCGTCGTCCCCGGCCTCGATCATAGCCGCAGGGTACCGGCTCAAACTCCGCGCAGAGGAGGGCGCTCGTCGGGCGGTGCCGGCTCGATCTCGTCGACCGGGACCATGCGCGCCTCACCCGTGAGAGCGTCCTCGAGGAACGCCTGCCGTTCGGGCACGCCCATGGGGTCGAAGCCGCGCAGGTAGTAGCGCCGACCCCGGTGGAGGACTAGGTCGCCGATCTTCATTGCCGCAGGATCCGAGACGGCAATCGGCGATCTTCTGCCGGTCCGACATCCCTGAAGCGGGGGCGGCTACACTGGCCGCCCCGGGCGATTAGCTCAGTTGGTTAGAGCGCCGCTCTGATAAGGCGGAGGTCCGTGGTTCGAATCCACGATCGCCCACTCCCTGCGGACGAAGCGACGCCGCGGGACGGCTCCCTCACCCGGCATGGAATTCCGCCCACAGTGGCCGGTGGTCGGAGATGTGGTACCTGACGTAGTCGCGGAACTGCGTCGGTGTGCGCTGCGCCCACAGATCCTGGAAGAGGGCGCCGTCGAAGTCGAAGACGTTGCACGCTCCCGTGAAGCGGTCCTTCGTCGCGCCGGGGAAGAAGGCGATCTGGTCGTACTGGTTGTCGCTCGCGATGGCCGAGCCGATCTGCGAGCTGTGGCCCGGTGTCTCCAGGCCGAGCGCCACGAGAGCGTCGAAGATGCGGTCGCCCGCGGCGGCCTTCGGCAGGTTGAAGTCGCCGAGCGGGACGATGTCGCCGACGTAGGAATTCCGGTCGCGATGGGTGCGGTCGGCCCACCAGGCCACGGCGAAGGTCTCGAGGGTACGGCGGTCGAGATCGGGTGCGGCATCCGAGCCGTAGAACAGGTGGACGTTCAGGAGGGCGAAGCGGAAGGCACCGGCCTCGAAGCTCGCGAGGTACGGGCCGCGGTCGAACCCGGTGAACGGCGTTGTCGTTCCCTGCCGCGCGATCTTCGGCAGCTGGCTCGGCGGGATCGCGATGCGACCGACCTCGCGCAGCCGCTTGACCTTGCGGCTGTCGTACAGGAACGCCTGCCGCTCGCGGTTGCCCGA
>DATIFC010000150.1:0-8880 GCA_035455445.1 Gaiellaceae bacterium
TGCTCTCGCAGGAGCCACGCCCCGAGGAGCACGACCTCGGCGGCGCTCGGCACGTGCGCCCGGAGATCGGCCTCGTGCTGCCGGTGTTCGTGCTCGACCGCTACGAGGGCCACGAGGCGCGCCTGCTTCCGGAGCTGAGCCGCGAGGAGCGGGAGCGCTACGTCGAGCTGAATGCGGCCGCCGTTCGCGAGCAGCTGCCGGCCGACCTCGTCTTCGCGAACCACGTCCTGCTCGGCGGGCCGGTCGGCGCGGCGAGCGGCTCGCGCTACGCGGTGAAGGCGCACGGCTCGGAGCTGGAGTACTCGATGCGCGGCAACGCCGAGCTGGAGGCGTGGGGGAGAGAGTCGCTCGGGCGCGCCGAGGCCGTCTTCGTCGGCTCGCAGCACATCCGCGAGGTGCTGGAGGAGGTCGTCGGCCACGTCGACCGGGTCCACGAGGTGCCGCCGGGGGTGGACGTGGACGAGTTCCGGCCCCAATCGCATGACGAGGCCCTGGCCGAGCTCGTCGAGGAGGCGCGCCGCGACCCGCCCAACCCGGGCAACGCCGACGAGCGGCTTCCCGACGAGGGCAATGCCGAGCGCCTGGCCGCCTTCCTGGGCGGAGACGAGCCCACCGTCGTCTACTTCGGCAAGCTCCTCTACAACAAGGGCGTCCACCTGCTGCTCGAGGCGCTGCGCGGCCTCGACGCCCGCGCCGTGATCGTCGGCTTCGGCGACTACCGTGCGGAGCTCGAGCGCCTCGCACCCGCGCGCACGATCTTCACCGGGCCGCTCGAGCACCGCCACCTGGTTCACCTGCTCCCGCTCGCGGATGCGACCGTCGTCCCGTCCATCTTCCCGGAGGCGTTCGGCATGGTCGCCGCGGAGGCCGCCGCGGCCGGATCGCCGCCGCTCGTCGCGCGCCACTCGGGGCTGCAGGAGATCGCCCAGGGGCTCGAGGCGGAGTACCCGCCCGAGTACCGGCACCTGGCGAGCTTCGCGACCGGCGACGTCCCGGATCTCACGGGCACGCTGCGGGAGCTGCTCGAGCTGTCGCGCGCCGAGCACGCCCGCGTCGCAGCGGCCGCGCGCCGAGCCGTCGAGCGGCGCTGGAGCTGGGCCGGCGTCGCGAGCCGCCTGCTTCAACCCTTCAACTAATGTAGTGCGACCTTGGGAGACGCCCAGCGCCTGACCTCCGACGAGCAGATCCGCCTCGCCCGCGAGCAGTACGAAGCGGCGGCGGACCTGACGCTCGCGGTCGAGGAGGAGTTCGCCGTCCTCGACCCCGAGACGCTCGACCTGACGAACCGCTTCGAGGAGCTGCAGGCGGCCGCGCAGGGGACCGCGCTCGAGGGCCACCTCGTCGGCGAGCTGATCGCCTCCGAGGTCGAGATCCGCACCGGCCGCTGCGACTCCTTCGACGAGGCGGCGGCGCGCCTCGGCGAGCGGCGCACGCAGCTCTACGAGCTCGCGGACGCGGTCGGAGTCGGCCTCGCGGCGACCGGCACGCACCCCTGGAGCCCGTGGCAGGAGCAGCGGATCATCGACACGCCGCACTACCGCCGCAACGACGAGATCCTCCGCTACGTGGTCTGGCGCAACAACACCTTCGGCCTGCACGTCCACGTCGCGATCAACGGCCCCGACCGCGCGGTCGCCGTCTGCAACGGCCTGCGCAACTTCCTGCCGGAGCTCCTCGCAGTCTCCGCCAGCTCGCCGTTCGTGGAGGCGGTGAACAGCGGCCTGCACTCGGCCCGCACCGAGATCTTCACGCGCATGTTCCCGCGCTGCGGGGTGCCGGACGAGTACGACGGCTGGGACGGCTTCGAGCGCTACGTGCGCTTCCTCTACGAGACCGGGTCGATCGACGAGCACACGCAGCTCTGGTGGAGCGTCCGGCCGCACCTCGCCTTCCCGACGGTCGAGATCCGCATCTGCGACGCGCAGCCCGACCTCGGCGAAGCGCGCTGCCTCGCCGCGCTCTGCTACGCCCTCGCGGCCAGGATCGCCCGCGCCCACGACGAGGGCGAGCCGCTGCCCTCGCACCCGCACCGGCTGATCGAGGAGAACCTCTGGCGGGCGACCCGGTACGGCCTCTCGGGAGAGCTGATCGACCTCTCGACCGGCGAGGTCCGGCCGGCGCGGGCCCACCTGGAGCGGCTGGTCGAGTGGGTGCAGCCGGTGGCCGAGGAGCTCGGCTGCGCCTCGCAGCTCGCGATCCCGGCCGCCAACGCGGCCGAGCGCCAGATCGCGCGCCATGCCTCCGGCTCGAGCCTCGAGGAGATCTACGCCGAGCTGGCCCGTGCGCGGGAGCCCGTGGGTGGCTGACGAGGAGCAACGGCTGATCGAGGAGATCCAGGCCGAGCTGGCCAAGCTCAAGGTCTCCGACCTGCTGCTGCAGACCCTCTACTCCGTCTCCTCGCTCGGCTACCACCGGCTCAGCCCCGAGGGGCGCGACCTCGACCAGGCGCGGCTCGCGATCGAGGCGCTGCGCGCGCTCGTGCCGGTCCTCGAGGGCGCGGTTCCCGGGGACGCGCTGCGTGACTTCAACCAGGTTCTGGCGAACCTCCAGCTCGCCTACGCCTCCGCGGCCGCGGAAGAGCCGCAGTCTTGAATCCGTCGAGGTAGCGACCTATAACAACCTGCAGCGGGTCGTAACCAGGAGAGGGGAGCTCATGGGTTGGGGAAGGGCTTGCGGCGCCCTCGTCGCTGCGCTGCTCGTGGCGGCTCCGGCGGCGTCGGCCGGCGGCGCGGGCACCGCGCGGAACGCCGTGACGCTGACGCTGAAGGGGTCGCACCGGCCGTACGTGCCCGGCCAGGTCGTCGTGCGCTTCCGCCAGGGCGCGGCACCGTCGGCCCGCACGGCCGCGCTCTCGGCCGAGTCGGCGACGACGGTCAAGCGGCTCGTGGTTCCGGGCCTCCAGCTCGTGCACGTGCGGGGGTCGGTGGCCGACGCCGTCGCCGCTTTGAGGCACGACCCGACCGTCGCCTACGCCGAGCCGAACTACCTCTACCACACGGACGCCGTCCCGAACGACCCCCGCTTCCCGCAGCTGTGGGGGCTGGCGAGGATCGGCGCCCCGGGGGCGTGGAGCATCACCACCGGGAGCTCCGCCGTCACGGTCGGGATCGTCGACACCGGGATCGCGACCGACCATCTCGACCTCTCGGCCAACGTGGTCCCCGGGCACGACTTCGTGCAGGGGGACGACGACCCGCGCGACTTCAACGGCCACGGCACGCACGTCGCGGGGACGATCGGCGCGAGCGGCAACAACGGCCGCGGCGTCACCGGCGTGAACTGGCAGGTCGGCCTGATGCCGGTGCGCGTCCTCGACGGGAGCGGCAGCGGCTCGAGCGCGAACGTCACCGCCGGGCTCGCCTACGCGTGCACGCACGGCGCGAGCATCGTCAACGCGAGCCTCGGCGGGACGAGCTACTCGTCGGCGATGCGCGATGCGATCGCGTCCTGCCCGAACACACTCTTCGTGGTCGCGGCCGGGAACGACGGCCTCAGCGACGACACGACGCCGCACTACCCGTGCAACTACGGCGCGGCGCCGGACGACCTGCCGAACGTCGTCTGCGTCGCGGCGACGGACCCGAGCGACACGCTGGCGAGCTTCTCGAACTACGGCAGGAGCGTCGACCTCGCCGCCCCGGGCGTGAACATCCCGAGTACCTGGCCGGCCTACGACGCGCTCGCGAGCGACGGCTTCGAGTCACTGGGCGGCTGGACGACCCACGTCGTCTCCGGGCTGGCGTTCGGCCCGTCGTCGGTGCACACGAGCGGCCTCTACAGCGCGACCGACTCGCCGACCGGCACCTACCAGCCCGACACGGACACGTGGCTCTACCGCACGACGCCGATGGCGAGCCTCGCCGGGCGCGTCGGCTGCCGGCTCTTCTACAACCTGCGCCTCGACACGCAGGTCAACCGCGACTTCTTCCAGGTCTTCGGCTCCGCGGACGGCTCGAACTTCTCCGGCAGCCAGTGGTCGGGCTCCACCGGCGGCGTGTTCCTCCCGCTCTCGAGCGACATGTCGGCGTTCGACGGCGCCGGCACCTTCTACCCGGGGCTGCGCCTGGCCGCGAACGGGGACGGCACCGTCGGCGACGGCGGCTACGTCGACGACCTCTCCCTGCGCTGCCTGCGGGCCTCCGGTGAGGACTACAACACGATCAGCGGCACCTCGATGGCGACGCCGCACGTGGCCGGTGTGGCCGCGCTCGTCAAGGCCGCGCACCCGGCCTTCACGGTCGCGCAGCTGAAGGCGGCGCTCCTCGGCGGCGTCGACCGGCTCGGCTCGCTGGCCGGGAGGGTGGCGAGCGGCGGGCGGCTGAACGCGTGCAGGTCGCTCGGCGGCTGCGGCAGCACGGTCTTCAAGCCGCCGTGCGTGGTGCCGAACGTCGTCGGCAAGAGGCTCGGCGCCGCCCGGACGGCGCTCAAGGGCCGCCACTGCAGGGTCGGTCGCGTCGCCCACGTCGAGTCGACCAGGAAGAAGAAGGGCAAGGTCCTGCGCGAGAGCCCGGCTCCGGGCAGGCGCCTCGGCGCCAACGCGAAGGTCAGCCTCTGGCTCGGCCGCGGCCGCTAGGCTCCGCGGCCGATGGCGGGCGCTGACGTCGGGATCTTCGGGGGCTCGGGCTTCTACTCGTTCCTCGAGGACGTCGAGGAGGTCGAGCTCGAGACCCCGTACGGCACGCCCTCGGCGCCGTACGTGATCGGTGAGATCAAGGGGACGCGTGTCGCCTTCCTGCCGCGCCACGGGCGCAGCCACGAGCTGCCACCGCACGCGATCCCCTACCGCGCGAACGTCTGGGGGATGCAGGAGCTCGGCGTCCGGCGGATCATCGGGCCGAACGCCTCCGGCGCGCTGAAGGCCGAGCTGCAGCTGGGCGAGTTCGTCGTCTGCGACCAGTTCGTCGACCGCACGAGCGGGCGCCGGGACACCTTCTACGACGGCCCCGAGACCACGCACGTCTCGGCCGCCGATCCCTACTGCCCCGACCTGCGCGCGCTGCTCGTGGGAACCGCGCGCGAGCTCGGGATCCCGGTGCGCGACGGCGGCACGGTCGTGACGATCCAGGGCCCGCGCTTCTCGACGCGCGCCGAGTCGCGCTGGTTCCAGGAGGCCGGCTGGGACGTGATCAACATGACCGCCTACCCCGAGGGCTACCTCGCCCGCGAGCTGGAGCTGTGCTACGCGAACATCTCGATGGTCACCGACCACGACGTGGGCGTGGAGGGGGCCGCCCCGGTCTCGCACGAGCAGGTGGTGACGGTCTTCGACGAGAACAACGAACGCCTGCGCGAGCTGCTGTTCGCGGTGGTGCCGAAGATCTTGCCGCAGCCGGAGGAGCACCTCTGCGCGACGGCGCTGCGGGGCGCCCGTTTCTAGCCGCTTCGGGCGCACTCCCCCCGCCCTTTCCGTTAGCCTGCCGCACCGCAGGCTTGTGAGACCCTCAACCGCGCCGCCAAGCGCAGCGCGGCCGACTTTGTGAGAGCAGGAGGACATGAACTTCTTCAGTGACCACGCGGTGCTCTTCGCCCTCGTCTGCTCGGCGGTGGCGATCGCCTACGGGATCGGGCTGACGTACTGGCTGCTGCGCCAGCCGGCCGGCAGCGAGCGGATGCAGGAGATCGCGCGCGCCGTCCAGGAGGGCGCGGCCGCCTACCTGCGGCGCCAGTACACCACGATCGCAGTCGTCGCGATCGTGCCCTTCCTCCTGCTCGGCTTCTACGACAAGCTCGGCTGGGGCACGGCGATCGGCTTCCTGATCGGCGCGGTGCTGTCGGCTGCAGCCGGCTTCATCGGGATGAACGTGGCCGTGCGCTCGAACGTCCGCACCGCCGAGGCCGCCAAGCACGGGTTGAAGCCGGCGCTGAACGTCGCCTTCCGGGCCGGGTCGGTCACCGGCATGCTCGTCGTCGGCCTGGGACTGCTCGGCGTGGCCGGCTACTACTGGATCCTGACCGGCTGGCTCGGCCATTCGCACGACTCCGCGATCACCGATCTCGTCGGGCTGGCCTTCGGCGGCTCGCTGATCTCGGTGTTCGCGCGTCTCGGCGGCGGCATCTACACCAAGGCCGCGGACGTCGGCGCCGACCTCGTCGGGAAGATCGAGGCCGGGATCCCCGAGGACGACCCGCGCAACCCGGCGGTGATCGCCGACAACGTCGGCGACAACGTCGGCGACTGCGCCGGGATGGCGGCCGACCTGTTCGAGACCTACGCCGTGACGGCGGTCGCGGTGATGCTGCTCGGCAACGCCTTTCCCGCGGGCCGGCTGTGGCTCTACCCGCTCGCGATCGGCGGCATCTCGATCATCGCCTCGGTGATCGGCACCTTCTTCGCGCGCGTCGGTCGTAGGGGCTCGATCATGAACGCGCTCTACAGGGCGGTGCTCGTGGCGACCGTGCTCTCGGCGATCGGCTTCATCCCCGTCACGCTCGCCTACGACTCGAGCCGCTTCAGCTTCTGGGACCTCTACATCTCGTCGATCGTCGGCCTGGTCGTGACCTTCCTGCTGGTGGCGATCACCGAGTACTACACCGGCACCCGCTGGCGGCCGGTGAAGATGATCTCGAGCGCCTCTCGCACGGGCCACGCGACGAACATCATCGAGGGGCTCGCCGTGGGCATGCAGGCGACGGCCGCGCCCGTGCTCGTGATCGCAGCGGGGATCCTGGTCGCGCACCACTACGCCGGTCTGTACGGCATCGGCGTCGCGGTCATGGCGCAGCTGTCGATGACAGGGCTGATCGTCGCGCTCGACGCCTACGGGCCGGTGACCGACAACGCCGGCGGGATCGCCGAGATGGCGGATCTGGACGAGTCCGTGCGGGCGATCACCGACCCCCTCGACGCGGTCGGCAACACGACCAAGGCAGTGACCAAGGGCTACGCGATCGGCTCGGCCGCGCTCGCCGCGCTCGTCCTCTTCGACAGCTACACGACCGGGCTGGCCGACAAGGGGCTGACGCCGGTGTTCAGCCTGAACGACGCCTGGGTGATCGCGGGGCTCTTCATCGGCGGCCTGATGCCGTTCCTGTTCGCCTCGCTCGCGATGGAGGCCGTCGGGCGCGTCGGCGGGCAGGTCGTGACCGAGGTGCGGCGGCAGTTCCGCGAGATCCCCGGGATCATGGAAGGGACCGCGCGGCCGGAGTACGGGCGCGCGATCGACATCGTCACCGGCTCGGCGATCAAGAGCATGATGCTGCCGGCGCTGATCCCGATCGTCTTCCCGATCGTCGCCGGGCTGATCAACGCGAAGATGCTGGGCGGGCTGCTGATCGGGACGATCGTCACGGGGCTCTTCCTCGCGATCGCGATGACCTCGGGCGGCGGCGCCTGGGACAATGCGAAGAAGCTGATCGAGGACGGCGCCTTCGGCGGCAAGGGCTCGGAGGCCCACGCCGCGGCGGTCACGGGCGACACCGTCGGCGACCCCTACAAGGACACCGCAGGTCCGGCGATCAACCCGATGATCAAGATCACGAACATCGTCGCGATCCTGATCATCCCGCTCGTCGTCTCGATCCACACGTAACCGCGTCCATTTCTGCCATGCCTTGGGGACAGTCCCTGGGCGTGGCCAGCGGAGGAGCCATGACTGGCTTGGGTGGCCGCGCGCGGCACTAGAGTCCGCCCGTGTCCAGACGCCGGCGCCAGCAGCGGCTCGAGCGCGTGCTCGGCACGCCCGCGCTGTTCTCGACCGCCTACGGCAACGTCGGCTCGTCGATCTACTACGCGCTCGGCGTCACCGCCGCCTTCGCGCTCGGGCTCACGCCGCTGGTCTTCGTAATCGCCGGCGTCTTCTTCAGCCTGACCGCGCTCACCTACGCCGAGGGGACCGTCCGCTACCCGGAGGCCGGCGGCTCCGCGAGCTTCGCGCGCCACGCCTTCAACGAGCTCGCGTCCTTCGGGGCCGCCTGGGCGCAGATGCTCAACTACATCATCACGATCGCCATCTCGGCGTTCTTCGTGCCGCACTACCTGTCGATCTTCTGGTCGCCGCTGAAGCAGAACCCCTGGGACATCATCGGCGGCGCCGCGGTGATCGCCTTCCTGGTGCTCCTCAACATCGTGGGCATCCAGGAGTCGGCGCGGCTGAACATCTTCCTCGCGCTGATCGACTTCGCGACACAGCTGCTGCTCGTGCTCCTGGGCTTCGCGCTCATCTTCAGCCCCGAGACGCTGACCTCGAACGTGCACTGGGGCACCGCCCCGACGTGGTCGCAGTTCCTGCTCGCTATCCCGATCGGGATGATCGCGTACACCGGGATCGAGACCGTCTCGAACCTCGCGGAGGAGACGCGCGACCCCGTGCGCGCGATCCCGCGCTCGATCGGGCTCGTGGCGGTCGCCGTCTACGCGATCTACTTCACGCTGCCGCTGATCGCGCTCTCGGCGCTTCCGGTCGAGCGCAGCGCGGAGACCCACGGCGAGCTGACGACGCTGCTGGCCCTCCCGCCCGAGGACGGCGGGTTCCAGAACGACCCGGTGCTCGGGCTCGTCGAGCACCTGGGCATCTCCGGCACGCCGCTCGACGTGCTCAAGATCTACGTCGGCATCCTCGCCGCGACGATCCTCTTCATCGCGACCAACGCGGGGATCATCGGCGCCTCGCGGATCACCTACTCGATGGCGAGCTACCGCCAGCTGCCGGAGGTCTTCCGGCGCCTGCACCCGAAGTTCAAGACGCCGTATCTGTCGCTGCTCGTCTTCGCCGGCTTCGTCTCGATCCTCGTCCTGCTGCCCGGGAAGACGAGCTTCCTCGGGACGATGTACTCGTTCGGCGCGATGCTCTCGTTCACGGTCGCGCACGCCGCGGTCGTGCAGCTGCGGCGCCGCTATCCGGACGAGGAGCTCGCGTTCCGGGCGCGGCCCAACCTGCGCCT
>DATIFC010000151.1:0-16468 GCA_035455445.1 Gaiellaceae bacterium
GAGCATCACGGCACTCCCATCGTCCAGCGGATGCGCAGCCGGCGCCTCCGGGTGAACCCACTCGACGTCGAGGTCGAGGGTGCCGAAGAACGGCGACCCGGCCGCAAGCGGCAGCACCGTGGCGCAGACGTCGTGGACGAAGCCCGGCAGCGTCAGCTCCTCCGAGTGGAGCCCGCCGCCGACGCCGTCGGCCGCCTCTCGCACCTCGACCTCCACCCCGGCCTGCAGGAGGACGATCGCCGCCGCGAGGCCGTTCGGCCCCGAGCCGACGACCAGAGCGCGACTCACTCCGCGCGGAACCGCCGCAGCGCCGGGCCGAGCGCCTGCCCGCCGCGCAGCACCGGCTCGAAGAGGTCGCCGTGCTTCTCCACGCGGGCGAGCACCTCCCGCCGCCCGAAGTCGCGCGGCCGCACCTTCTCGCCGAGCTCCTCCCAGCGCAGCGGGGTCGAGACAGGCGCGCCGGGCTTCGGCCGCACCGAGTAGGCGGACGCGATCGTCTTGCCGTGCCCGTTCTGGCGATGGTCGACGAGGACGCCGCGCCGCTTCTTCTTCAGCCACTCCGTCGTCACGAGGCCCGGGTTCTCCGCTTCCAGCTGCCGCGACACCTGCTCCGCGAAGTCGTACGTGTCGCGGTACGAGTAGCGGCGCGCGATCGGCAGGAGCACGTGGATCCCGTCCGCGCCGCTCGTCTTCACGTACGAGCGCAGCTCCAGCTTCTCGAGCGCGTCGCGGACGAGGTGCGCGACCCGGACGGCCTGGGCGAAGCCGTTGCGCGACTCCGGGGGGTCGAGGTCGAAGACGACGTAGTCCGGCCGCTCCGGCCTGTCGACCCGCGAGTACCAGGCGTTCATGTCGATGCAGTTCATCTGCACCATCCAGACGACCGCCGCCGGCTCGTTCACGAGCGCGAAGTCGACGAGCCGCGAGCCACCCTCGCGAGGCCAGGTCCGAAACTGCCGTGTCGGAACCCACGACGGCTTCCCCTTCGGCGCCTGCTTCGCGAAGTACGGCTGCGCCTCGATCCCGTGGGGGTAGCGCTTGAGCGTGAACGGCCGGTTGCAGAGGTGCGGCACGAGCGCCGGCCCGATCTCGGCGTAGTACTCCGCGAGATCGCCCTTCGTGACCCCGTCGCCAGGGAAGAGCACCCGCTCGGCGCTCGTGAGGCGCACGGTGCGGCGGCCGACGCGCAGCTCGTCGCTCACCGCGAGAGGCGCGTCCAGACGAGCTCGTGCCGGAGCGGCAGCAGGTAGAGCCCTCCCAGCAGCGGGCGGACCCGTGCGAACAGCGTCTTGCGCTCGCCGTCCGGGAGCGCGGCGAGGGCGCTCGTCGTCGAGTAGAGCGTGAGCAGCTCGTCCGGCCCGACGGTCAGCTCGTCGTCGTCCCGCTCGTAGCGCAGCGGCTCGAACGCCGACGAGGCGAAGGCGTCGTCCCACGGCGGCCGGCGGTGCGCGAGGGAGCGCTGGTACGGCTCGCTGAGCGGCTCGAGCACCGCGTCGGGGAGCGGCGGCTCGGTCTCCCACCAGTGCGTGGAGACGACCGCGACCCCGCCGCGCGACCGCAGCACGCGGACGAGCTCCGGGATCGCCGCCGCGGGGTCGAACCAGTGGAACGCCTCGCCCACGAAGACCGCGTCGACGCTCCCCTCGTCGAGCGGGATGGCCTCGGCGCTCCCGGCGAGCGCCCCGCCGTGCACCGCCCGCATCCGCTCGTCGGGCTCGACCGCGACGACCTCGCCGAACCGTCGCGCGAGCTCTCGCGTCAGCCGGCCCGTGCCCGCGGCGAGGTCGAGGACGCGCGAGCCGGCACCGAGCCCGAGCGCCTCCTGCGCCCGGTCGAGCAGCGGCCGCGAGTACGGCGGGCGGACGCGGTGATAGGTCTCCGCGACGTTCCCGAAGCTGAGCCCGAGCTCAGGCACGCGCCGCCCACTCGAAGTTCGCGCGCATGCGGAAGGCGTACTCGCCCTCGGGCAGCATCGCCGCCAGCTCCGCGAGCACCTCGTCACGGTCGTCGCGGCTCGCGATCCAGCTGACCGACGCGGCGAAGGCGAGCACGTCGTCGCGGCTCGCGCGCTGCTCGTGGTCGACCGCGCCGGCGTGCGCCTCCCCGAACGGCGTGCCGTCGAAGAGGTCGTCCGGGATCGGAGGCGGCGGCATCGCCGCGTGCAGCTCGTCCAGCCGCGCGCGATAGTCGGGCGGGAGCGGGCTCGGGTCGATCTCCTCGTTCCACAGGCGCGCGAGCACCCCGCCGGGCCGCAGAACGCGCGCGATCTCGGCCACCGCGATCTCGTTCGCGAACCAGTGAAACGCCTGCCCGGTGAAGACGGCGTCCACCACGCCGTCGCCGAGCGGGATCGCCTCCGCGACCCCCGGCAGCCCCTCCGCCTTCGGCACGAGCTCGGCGAGGATCGCGCGCAGCTCGGAGAGCGGCTCGACCGCGATCACGCGCGCGTAGCGGGCGGCGAGGACGCGCGTCAGCTTCCCGGTTCCCGCGCCGAGGTCGAGCACCGTCGCCTCGTCGGCGATCGGCAGAGGGCCGAGCACCTCGGGCGGATAGCCCGGGCGTCCGCGCTCGTATTCCCAGGCGGCGCGATGGAAGCTGCGCGACTGCTCGCTCAGCCGACTCCTGTCAGCAGCGACGACCGCTGCTCCTTCACCATCTCGCGCGCGATCACGAGGCGCTGGATCTGGTTCGTCCCCTCGTAGATCTGCGTGATCTTCGCGTCGCGCATCATCCGCTCGACCGGGTACTCCTGGATGTAGCCGTACCCGCCGAGGATCTGCACGGCGTCGGTGGTGACCTCCATCGCGACGTCGGTGCAGTAGAGCTTCGCCATCGCCGAGATCTTCGTCAGGTCGGAGCCGTCGGCGCCCTCGTCGATCAGCTGCCCGCACTTGTAGAGCAGCCCGCGCGCGGCCTCGCACTTGGTCTCCATGTCGGCGAGGGTGGCAGCGATCAGCTGGTGCTGGGCGATCGGCTTGCCCATCGTCTCGCGGCTCTTCGCGTACTCGAGCGCGTAGTCCGTCGCGCCCTGCGCGAGGCCGAGGCCCTGTGCCCCGATCCCGGGCCGCGAGCGGTCGAGGATCCGCATCGCGAGGCGGAAGCCGTCGCCCTCCTCGCCGAGCAGGTTCTCGGCCGGGATGCGGCAGTCGTCGAAGAAGATCTCGCCGGTCGTCGAGCCCTTGATCCCCATCTTGGGCTCGATCCGCCCGACCTCGAACCCGGGCGCGTCGGCCTCGACGACGAACGCCGAGATGCCGGAGTGCCCGGCCTCGGGGTCGGTCTTCGCGAACACGACGTAGAGGTGCGCGACCCCCGCGTTGGTGATGAAGCGCTTGCCGCCGTTGATGACGTACTCGTCGCCCTCGCGCCGCGCCTCGGTGCGCATCGCGGCCGAGTCGGAGCCCGAGCCGGGCTCGGTCAGCGCGTAGGCCGGCAGCCACTCGCCGCTCGCCAGGCTCGGCAGCCAGCGGGCCTTCTGCTCGTCGCTGGCGGCGAGCTTGATCCCGAGCGAGCCGAGCTCCTGCACCGCGAGGATCAGGCCGGTCGTCGCGCAGACCTTCGAGAGCTCCTCGATCGCGACCAGCACCATCAGCGCACCGGTGCCCGTGCCGCCGTGCTGCTCCTCGAAGGGCAGCCCGAGCAGGTCGTGCTCGCGCATCAGCTCGACCATGTCCCACGGGAACTCGGCCGACTTGTCGATCTCGGCCGCGCGCGGGGCCACGCGCTCCCGCGCGAGGTCGCGAACGAGGTCGCGGATCTCGCGCTGCTCGGCGCTCAGCGGCTCGCTCGGCACGGGCGCCAGTCTAGACCGGGCCGTGGTAGTCGAAGTCGCTCTCGAAGCCGCACCTGCCGCGGAAGGCGAACTCGAGCTCGCCGTCGCTCACCTCGAGCGTCTCCGCGTGGACCTCGCGGCCGGCTCGCTCGTGGCCGGGGATCACGCACGTGACGATCTCGTCACTCTCCACGGGACCGGCGATCCGGACGTAGACGTGGCGGCCGGCGCGGAACCAGCCACGGCCCGGAACGTGCTCGATCTCGATCTCCGCCGGGCGCACGGCGAGGAGGTGGCTCGGCTTCCACGCCCAGGGGAAGTGCTCGACCTGCGAGCCGGGCAGGCGGCCGGTGAAGATCGCCTCCAGCGCCTCGCGCTGCGGCGCGTCGCCGCGCTCGTCCACGTAGAGGACGAAGCTCCACGGCGAGCCCTCCTCGTCGTCGCTGTAGCGGAGCGAGAGCACCACGCCCAGGCCGTCGAGCGCGACGCCGTCCGCGTGGCCCTCGGCGATCCGCCAGGAGAGCGCGCCGAGGCAGATCCCCTCGGTGGAGCGTCCGCCCATCACCCCGTCGAGCCGTCGGCAGGGACAGATCGCCTCGCAGTTGCAGGACTCGAGGTACGAGCCCGAGACGCTCCAGGCGGCGGCCATGGGCGGCGAGTCTAGAGCAGGATCTCGAGCGCGAGCCGGGAGGGGCAACCGCGCTCCAGCAGCGCCACCGCGCGGTGCAGGTCGACCTGCTGCTCGCGCGCCAGCAGCTCGGCCTCGAAGCGCCTGCAGCCCGCGCGCCTCAGCTGCTCGCGGCGCCATGCGACGACCTCCTCGTAGGTGGCGCGAAGTCGCTGCGGCGCGATCGCGGCCACGATCAGCGCATCCTCCGCCTCAACCGCTCTCCCACGCGGATCCCGCGGGCCTTCGCCTCCCCGGCCGGGAGCTCCAGCGCGTGCCGCGCGCCGCGGCGGCCCGCGAGCCGCCAGGGCCGCACGTCGGCCGAGACCCCGACGACCTGCAAGGAGCGGTCGAGGAAGACGACGTCGATCGGGAAGCGCATGAAGAACGTGTGCACCGAGGAGCTCGGGCTCAGGAGTAGGCCCTCCCCCCGCTCGAGCGTGCGCCGGCCGAGCAGGCCGCGGAGGCGCGAGAGGAAGCCGTCCGCGAGGGCGCACCGCTGCACGACGACGCGGCCGTCGCCGCCGGCGAGCTGCTCGACCCGGGCGCGCCTCGCTCCTGCGCTGGTTGCGATCACCCCCGGACGCTAGGGGCACGAGCGCGTGAAGCCACCCCTCCGGGGTCTAGCCCGACCCCGACCGAAGTCGGGCGCCGGCGACACGCCCCGGGGCTTCAATTCGGTCGTGACCTCTACGGATGCCCGCGTCCTCGACCAGATCGCGCCGCGAGCGCCGGCGCGGTGGCACCGCAAGGCGCTCGCGGCGGCCCTGCTCGTCGCCGTCGCCCTCGCGGCGGTCGCGACCTGGCTGAGAGTGGCCCATACGATCCGCCACCCGCACCCGGTCAGGATCACCAGGCAGCCGCGGGTCTCCGCGCTCGTCTGGTCGGGCCGGGTGTTCGTCGACGCCGCGACCTTCAAGCGCTGGCTCGATGCGCGCGACGTGCCGTACGCGCAGTGGGCGCGCACCCACCCGCGAGCGGTGATGATCCTCGAGCGCGCCCACGGCCGCCGCCGATGAGCGCCGCGGCGAGGGCCACCGCGGACGCGGCGCAGCCGCTCGCCGTCCTGCGCGTCGAGATGCGCGAGGAGCTGGCGAAGGTCGTGGTCGGCTACGAGGAGGAGCTCGACCTGCTGCTCACCGCGGTCGTCGCCGGCGGGCACGTGCTGCTCGAAGGCCCGCCGGGCGTGGCGAAGACGCTGCTCGCGGCCGGCCTCGCGCGCGTCCTCGGGGTCAAGTTCCGGCGCATCCAGTTCACTCCTGACACCACGCCGACGCACATCGTCGGCGAGACGGTCAAGAAGCTCGGCGAGCCGCAGTTCGTGCCCGGAGCGGTGTTCACGAACGTGCTGCTCGCGGACGAGATCAACCGGACGCCGCCGCGGACGCAGGCAGCCCTGCTCGAGGCGATGCAGGAGCGCCACGTCACGGTCGACGGGCGCATCCACCGGCTCCCTGCGCCGTTCGTCGTCATCGCGACCCAGAACCCGTTCGAGCAGATCGGGATCTTCCCGCTGCCGGAGTCGCAGCTCGACCGCTTCCTCTTCAAGCTCGAGCTCGGCTACGCGAGCGCCGAGCAGGAGGCCGACATCCTGCGCCTCCCGCACCACGGGCTGCTCCCCGACGTCGTCGGCGAGGTGCGGCCCCTGCTCGACATCGGCCGCCTCGACCGCGCCCAGCGCGAGCTGGACGGGACGCCGGTTCCGGACGCGGTCGTCCGGCGCTGCGTCGACATCGTCAGGGCGACCCGTGCGGCCGACGGGGTCGTGCTCGGCGCGAGCCCGCGGGCGGCGGTGCACCTGCTGACCGCCGCCAAGGCCCGGGCCCGGCTCGACGGGCGCGAGGTCGTGACGGAGGCGGACGTCACCGAGATGGCGCCCGTCGTCCTCACGCACCGCCTGATCCTGGACGGCGGGGACCCGCACGAGGTCGTGCGCCTCGCCGTCGCCTCCGCCGCCTGAGCGCCCGCCCGACCTGCCGGCGGGGTATGCTCGAGCCCGCTCGGCAACCTGTCGAAAGGGCGCCCGTGGACGGAAACACGATCCTGCTGGGGTTTTGCCTCGGTGGTGCGGCGCTCGCGCTCTGGCTCCTCGTCCGGTTCCCGGACGCCGGGCCGCGCCGGCTCACGAGCATCATCGCCGCCGTGATCGCGGTGGGCGTCCTGCTCGCGGTGGCGAGCCCGGTCTTCCAGGCGCTCGTCGGCCTCGGCGGCCTGGCGATCCCGCTCGGCCTCCTGGTCGTCGTGCTGCCGGCCCTGACCCTCGCGTTCTGGGTCTCCGGCTGCCTGCTGCGCGCGCTCGCGGGCCTGCCCGGCCTGCGCGGCTAGACCGCGGCCTAGGCGGTCGCGAGGTTGTGCATCAGGCCGAGCAGCGGCCCGCCGAGCGCGACGATCAGCAGCGCGGGCAGGATCAGGATCACGAGCGGGAAGAGAATCTTCGTCGGCGCCTTCTGCGCGCGCTCCTCCGCCAGGGCCCGGCGCCGCTTGCGCATGTCGACGGCCAGGTCGCGGAGGATCTTCCCGATCGAGACGCCGAGCGTCTGCCCCTGCAGGATCGCCTGCACGAAGGCCCGCACCGAGGCGCTGTCCACGCGCCGGAGCATGTGCTGCAGCGCGTCCTCGATCGTCATGCCCATGTTCTGCTCCTGGAGCGCCAGCCTCAGCTCCTGGCCCAGCGGCCCCTCCACCCGCCGCGCGACGAGCTGCAGCGAGGAGGCGAAGCCGACGCCGGCCTCGACCGTGGTGACGAGCAGGTCGACTAGCTCCGGCATCTCCCGGTCGATCTCCTGGAGCCGGCGGGTCGCCTTCCGCTCGAGCACGAACTTCGGCAGCACCCAGCCGAGCCCGCCGAGCATCAGGATCCCGACGACCGCGCGGGCTCCGAGCGCACCGGCGTCGGCCAGCAGGACGAGCCACACGAACGGGACGATGACCGCGAGCGTGATCCGGTAGCCGAGGAACGTCGCGGGCTCGGTCGAGTAGTACCCGGCCGCGCGCAGCAGCGCCCGCAGCTTCGCCTCGTGCTCGGGGCTCAGATGCCGCAGCGCGAGCCCGCCGATGGCCCGCACCCCGCGCTCGACCACCTCCCTGATGCTCGGACGCTGCCTGGGGGCCGCCTCGACCCCCTCGAAGCCGTAGGCCGAGATCTGCGCGAGCGTCTCGCGCCGGCGCAGCAGGCCGAAGGCGACCGTGCGCGCCGCGGCCATGACCGCGATGCCGCTGAGGACGATGCCGAGAAGTAGCAGGATGACCATGTCCGCTCCTAGACCTTGATTTCGACGATTCGCTGAATGACGAGCGACCCGGACACGACCATGATCGTGGCCGCGACGAGCAGGATCTGACCGGTGTTCGTGTTCAGGAGCGGCTTCATGGCGTCCTCCTGGAGGAGCCACATGCCGAGCCCGACGACGACGGGCAGCGCGGTCAGGATCCAGCGCGCCAGCCGGCCCTGGGCCGTGAGCGTCCGCATCAGGCGCCGCAGGTCGGCGCGCTCGCGCAGGGTCTCGACCACGGTGTCGAGCACCTCCGCGGCGTTGCCGCCGGCCGTCCGCTGCAGCTCGGCCAGCAGCGCGACCTGATCGAGGTCACGGCTCGCCATCCGCTCGGAGACGCGACGGATCGACTCCTCGAGCGGAACCCCGAGGCGCTCGTCGGTCACGACGCGCTGCAGCTCGCTCCGGGACGGCTCGTGGGCGTTCTCCACGACCACCGCCAGCGCGCCGCTGAAGCTGTGGCCGACGCGCAGCGCCGAGGCGAGCACCTGCAGGTTGGGCGCCAGCTGGTCGGCGAAGTCGTTCTGCACCTTGTGCAGCCGCGCCGAGACGTACGAGCGCGTCACCACGGGCGTCAGCAGCCCGAGGATCGCGAAGACCGGCGAGATCAGTCCGAGCAGGAACATCGCCGCGATCGTCCCGGCGACCGTCAGGAGCAGGATCCGCGTCGCCGGCATCTCGATGCGGGCGACCTCGAGCTCCTCCTGGAACCTGGCGAGCCATCCCTCCCCGGCCCGCAGCCGCCTCGACAGCTGCGCCTGCAGCCGGCGCTCCCCGCGCCGCGCGTCCGCGCCGGGCGCGCCGCCGCCGGCGAAGTCGTCGATCCGGTCCACCAGCGCACGGCCGCGGGGCCGCACGAAGGCGATGATCACGACCGCGGCCAGCGCCGCGATGAACAGGCTGAGCAGGAAGCTCGCCCCGCCCGACAGCAGGAGCCGCGAGAAGAACGACCGGTGGAACGGCGCGAGCCCGGAGGGCGTCGGCGCCGTGTACTGCGTCTTCCCGCCACCCACGCCGCCGATCTCGACGTCGACCCGGACCTGCGAGTGCGGCCGCGCGTCCGAGCGGTAGCGGACGAGGTACTCGCCCGCGAGCCGCCGCGACAGCTCGGCGTAGATCGAGCGAAGGCGCTCGGCGGTCGGTGCGTCGGTGTACCCGCCACCGGTCTGCTGCGCGACGCGCTGCAGGGTCTGAGCGTCGAAGGCGCTCGAGCGCAGGCCGACGGTGAAGACGCGGACGTGCTGTGCCTTCGCCCGCGCCAGCACGCGCCGGACGTCCGCACGGCTGCCGAGGTCGGCGCCGTCCGAGAGGAGGACGATCGAGCCGGTCGAGAGCTTCGCGCGGTCGAGCATGACGAGCGAGCGGGCGAGCGCGTCGTAGATGCGCGTCCCGAACGCGACCTGCGGCTGTCTCGCGAGCGCGCGCCCGAGCTGCGCCGGATCCGAGGTCGGAGCCTGCAGCGCCCGGACGCGCCCGTTGAAGGCGACGATGCCCACCTCCTCGTCGGTCTCGCGGTGCGAGAGGAAGGCGCGAGCCGCCGCCATCGCCGAATCGAGCGGCGCGCCCCGCATGCTGTCGCTGGCGTCGATCGCGAGCACGACGCCGTAGTGGATCCCCGACGCCTGGACGGGCGTCACGGCAAGGTCGCGCACGCGGAGGCCGTTCTCGCGCACGACGACGGCGCCGGGTGCGACGGCCGTGCCGGGCGGGAGGTCGACGAGGTAGCCGCGGTCCGGGAACGGCAGCCGCCCGACGGGCGTCAGCTGGACGTCGGACGCGGCGGTCGCCGTCGTGGCCGTGGCGGCCGCGAGGGCGAGGACGAGAGTGAGGAGCGCCTTTCTCACGGCCGGCCTCCCGGCCCGTACATGGCGGCCGCCGCCGTGCCGAAGAGGTCGGGCGGGAGCTCGATCCCGTGCCGCGCGAACTTGGGCAGGAACGCGGGCCGCAGCCCGGTCGGCCGGAGCTCGCCGACGACCGTGCGGTCGGCCTCGACCCGGTCGACGTGGAACTCGAACAGGTTCTGGAGGGTGATCGTGTCGCCCTCCATCCGCTGCACCTCGGCGATCGCGGTCACGTGGCGGGTGCCGTCGTCGAGCCGCTCGAGCTGCACGATCACGTCGAGCGCCGAGGAGACCTGCTGCCGGATCGCCTTCACCGGCAGGTCGAAGCCCGCCATCAGCACCATCGTCTCGAGGCGGCTCAGCGCGTCGCGCGTGGAGTTCGCGTGCACCGTGGACAGCGAGCCCTCGTGGCCCGTGTTCATCGCCTGGAGCATGTCGAGGGCCTCGGCGCCGCGGACCTCGCCGACGATGATCCGGTCGGGCCGCATGCGCAGGGCGTTGCGGACGAGGTCGCGGATCGTGATCTCGCCCTCGCCCTCGATGTTCTTCGGCCGCGACTCGAGCCGCAGCACGTGCTCCTGCGAGAGCTGGAGCTCGGCCGCGTCCTCGATCGTGATGATCCGGTCACCGCCCGGAACGGCCGCCGAGAGCGCGTTCAGGAGCGTCGTCTTGCCGGTGCCGGTTCCGCCCGAGATCAGCATGCTCAGGTCGGCGCGGACGCCGCGGGCGAGGAAGTCGGCCGCGGCGGCCGACAGCGTCCCGATCTGGACGAGCTCGTCCATCGCGAAGCGGTTCTGCGCGAACTTGCGGATCGTCAGCAGCGGCCCCGTCAGCGAGAGCGGCGGGACGATCGCGTGGACGCGCGAGCCGTCGGGCAGGCGCGCCTCGACCATCGGCGACGACTCGTCGATCCGCCGCCCGATCTGGCCGACCATCTTCGTGATGATCCGCCGCAGGTGCGACTCGTCCGAGAAGCGCAGGTCGGTCAGCGAGAGCAGGCCGCGCCGCTCGATCCAGATCTCGTGCGGGCCGTTGACCATGATCTCGGAGATCGAGTCGTCCGGCAGGAGCCGCTCGAGCGGGCCGTAGCCGAAGATGTCGTCGGCGATCTCGGAGGCGATCTGCTCGCGGTCCTCGCGCGAGAGCCCGACCTCCTGCTGGAGCTGCGTGCGGATCTCGCCCACGACGCGGTCGCGGGCGGAGTCGCCGTCGGCGACCTCGAACAGGCGCGGGCCCAGCTCGCTGACGATCGCGAGGTGGATGCGGTTCTTGACCTCCGCGAACGGGTCGGCGGTTCCCGTCCAGGCGGGGCCGTCGCCGTTCGTCCTGGAGAGTCGCTCGTGAAGCTCCATCACGCGGCTCCCTTCTTGAGAAGCGCCAGCCGCCGCTTCGGAGCCGGCTGAAGCGGCTGCAGGCGCGGGATCTTGCCGCCCGCGAGGTAGGTCTGCGCGAGCGACGTGAACGCGCGTGCGGCGGCCGAGTGCGGCTCCGCGGCCACGATCGTCCGGCCTTCGGTGATCGCGGTCGGGATCGCGCGGTCGCTCGGGACGAGCACGTCCGGCCGGCGGCCCAGCAGCCGCTCGACGTCCGCCATCGAGATGCCCACGCTCGAGTCGGCCCGGTTCAGCACGAGCGTCACGTCGGACGGGTCGTAGCCCATCTGCGCGAGCGTCTCGAGGCCGATCTTCGTGTCCTTCAGCGAGAGCGCGTCGAGCATCCCGACGAGGCAGAGGTGCGAGGCCGCGTCGATCGCCGCGATCACCTCGGGCGTGAACGCCGGCGGCGTGTCCACGATCACGAAGTCGTGCCGCGAGCGGAGCAGGTCGAAGACCGTCCGCAGGAAGCCGGGCGAGACCGTCGCAGCCTGGTCGGGCCGCACCGGCGCCAGCAGCGCCGAGGCGCCGGAGGAATGCCGCGCGAGGAAGCTCTCGATCTTGTCGACGTCGAGCGACCCGCCGGCGACGGCCAGGTTGTAGATCGTCTGCTCCGGCCGCAGCCCGAGCGCGAGCCCGACGTCGCCGAACTGCAGGTCGAGGTCGACGACGACCGGCGACGCGCCCGCGCCCGCCAGCGCTTCGGCCAGGTTGCAGGCGGTGAGCGTCTTGCCGGTGCCGCCCTTCGGCCCGAGCACCGCGATCATCGTCCCCGCCTTGGGCGAGGTCGTGCCGCGGCGGCGGACGAGCGCCTTCTCGAGCGCGAACGCCAGCTGGTCCCGCGACTGCGGCAGGGCGATCAGGTCGTCCGCGCCCGCCTCGAAGGCCCGCTCCATGAAGCCGTTCGGGCTGCCCGCGTAGATCACGACGACCGGCGGGCGGCTCTGCAGCTGGGTCTGCGCCGCCTTGATCAGCTCGAGCGCGCGGTCGCCGTCGGAGGCGCAGGCGACCAGCATCAGCTCGGCATCGGCGGCGTCCCCGAGCGGAAGCCGCCCGTGCTCGGCTCCGTTCAGGCGGGCCGACTGCACGCGCGTCCCGGCGGGAAGCGCCTCCTCGATCTCGGTGGCGTCGAGCCCGTCCTCGAGGACGAGCAGGACTTTCGCCTCGGAGCGGGTCATCGACGGCCTCCCAGCGAGCGCAGCGCCGTCACGGGGCGCACGCCCAGCAGGAGGGTCTCGGCGGTGACGATGCGCGGCGGCGCCGACTTCGCGCCCGCGCTCGGCCTCAGCGAGAGCCAGACCTTGCCGTTCTCGGAGGCGAACGCGAGCTGCGCCGCCTGCTCGTCGTTCACCTGCAGGCTGACGTTCGTCGCCTTCGACCCCAGGCCGCCGCTGTTGCTGCCGATCGCGACGACGGGGATGCCCGACATGATCATCCGCAGCACCGGCCGCGCCTGGCCGCCGTTCGCGGGGGCGCCGTTGGGCCGAACCGGGATGACGTTGAAGGCCGCGTAGACGTCGACGCGGTTGCCGACCTCGAGCTCGCCGATCAACCCGTGCGCCGAGTCGAGCGGAACCGAGATCACCCGCTCGCGGTCGGTCAGCGTCCCAGCCAGCGCCGTGGACGACGCGGAGAACGTGCCGGCCGTCAGCTGCGAGCCCTCGTAGACCTCGCTCGTCGCGACCTTGCCGGCGAGGCTGGCCGGGTCGCTGAACGCGCCCTCGCGCAGCTGGCTCTCGCGGATCGTCGTCGCGGTGAACATGCCCTTCGAGGCCACGACGCTTCCGGGCGTGCCCTTCGGGATGTCCTGCCGGGCGATCAGGACCGTGACGGGCGTCGTCCCGGCCTGCAGGTGGTTCCGGTACTGGTTCAGGTAGACGAGGATCGCGATGCCCGCGAGCAGCGCGGCACCGACCGCGACGTACAGCGAGCCCCTCCTCGTCGAGATCAACCTCTGCGCGAACTCCATGTCAGCTACCTCCGATCGGTGTCACTTGACGAGTACGGGGATGCACGGCGTGAGGGCGAGCGGGTCGCAGTCCTCGGTCCCGCCGCTGTTCGGGTCCGGGGCCACGTACTTGATGAAGTGGCCCCAGATGGCGCCTTTCTTCACGTCGCCCGGCGGCGGCGCGTTCGTGGCGCACGTCGAGCCGGTCCAGCCGGTGACGTAGAAGGCGGCGAAGTTCGTCACGGGCACGGTGGTCGTGCCGCTGCCGTCGAGGGCCGAGAAGTCGGTGATCATCAGCTTGACGACGCGCGGGTCGCTGGCGACGTCGTAGTTCGGCCAGTTGTTCGCCGGGCAGGCCGCGAACCGCTCGTCCAGGCCCTGGAGCGTCGGACCGGCGGTGGTGCCGGTCTTCGTCGGGACGCAGTCGGCCGGCCCCGGCGGCGCCGACGGATCAGGGCAGTAGCCGGCGTCGTTGATCTGGTACGGGGTCTGGCAGCCGTTGACGATCGCGTTGCGGAACTCCGCGGCCCCCGGGCCGTCACAGGCGACCGCGGTCGTCCGGCTGCCGCCGGTGAGCCGCAGCATCGTCGTGGTGGCGCTGTTGGTCAGGTCGAGGCTCCCCTCGAGCCCGACGTCGAAGCCGATCGTGTGCGTGCCCGAGCTGAGCGTGTAGGGCGAGCCCGTGGTCGCGGTCGTCGACGAGAGCGCGAGCGACTTGACCGGTCCGGAGGAGTCCTCCGTGCCGCTGTAGATGCGCTGCACGTTGGTGAACGTCTGCTTGCTGCCGCCCTGGTAGCGCCACTCGAGCGTGACGTCGACCGGGCCGCCGTCGACGGGAACCGCGAAGCCGTAGCCCGTCGACCAGTAGCCGTTGGCCGCGTTCCACGTGAGCGGCAGGGTGACGTTTTTCAGGCCCGCCCCGTTAAGGATCGCGTTCGCGAGCAGCACCTTCGCCGGGTCGATCGCCGTCGTCGACTGCATCACGGCCTGGACGGACGCACCGCACGTCGTGCCCGGCGCCGCCACGTCTGCCGGCTGGAAGAACGGGCCCCCGCTCGGGGCGCAATTGGTCGTCGCCCAGACGCGCGACTTCGGGACGGTCGGCGTGCCGCCGGCGCCGACGCTCCTGATCGCGACGAGGCCGATCGACGGGGTGTTGTAGTCGTAACAGACGTAGCCGGGCCCGCCGATCCCGTTCGCAGCGGCGCACGGGCCGCTCTGGCCGCCGAGGCCGATCCGCACGCCGACCTTGACGTCGGCGGGAACCGCCACGGAGCCCGAGCCGCTCCAGTAGTTGATCCCGCCGGCCGCCGCGCCCTTGGTCAGCTCGAACGGCCCTGCCAGGAGCGTGCCACCGGCCGTCTCGTTGACGAAGGTCGCCGTGACGTGCTTCGGGTTGATGTCGGGAACCGCCAGCGGCAGCGAGCCGCTCATGATCGTCATCCGCTTGAGCTGGACGCGCGCGCGGGCGTTGATCGCGGGAACGACGGTCGACGGCGAGCCGGGCGCGACCGCGTCCAGGAGCGAGCCGAGGATGTAGGGCACGTTCGCCTCCGTCTGCTTGACGTCGAACATCAGGTGCGGCGTCTCGCACGGCCCCGCGGTCTCGGTGTCGTCGGCGCCCGGGCCGCCGACGGCGAAGGTCTTGCTGTTGAAGAGCGTCGTCACGCGCGGCGCGCCGCCCCCGATCTGGAAGTTGAAGACGCTCGATGTGTTGCCCGCGTACGCCGTCGCCGCGTTCTCGATGGTGGTGTCCGCGGCGCCGGAGACGCCCGGGTCCGGCGAGAAGCAGTCGCCGAAATGCCCGCCGCCGGCCAGCGCGGCCGCGTCGGCCTGCATCTGGAGGTGCCGCTTGTGCACGAACCAGTTGCCGACGTCGATCGCCAGCGCCATGACGAGGATCAGCACCGGCACGAGCAGGGCGAAGAGCACGAGGACGCCCCCGCGCTCGTCGGCGCCGTGAAGGCGGGTCGGGAGCGCGCGCCTCATGTGCAGCCGTCCGCGTAGGTCGGGAGCTGCTCGAGCCGCATGGTGGACGACCCGCTGATGTCGAACGTGCCGCCCCCGATGAACGGGATCCAGCGGTAGGTCGCCGTGACCGTCACCGTGACCGGCTTGCCGATCTGGCGGCCGTCCGGGAAGCTGATGCAGACCCGCGCCGGCGAGGTCACCGACCCCGTGCCGTTGCGAAGCTCGCTCGTCTCCGCCTGCTGCTGGATCCACTGCTTGATGTCTCCGCCCGGCTGAGGCTGGTCCCCGAGCACGGCGGCTAGGCGGGCGCCCTCGCTCGCGAGGTGGTTGGCGTCGAGCCAGTAGTTGACGCCCTTGCCGAAGTCCACGAGCGCGAGCACGAGCAGGCAGATGAACGGCACGACGAGCGCGAACTCGACGGCCGCCTGGCCGCGCTCCGACCGCGCGCGCCGGCACGTGGGCGCGGACTCCGCCTTGCTGCGCAGAGCCCGCGCCTCGTTGCCGCCGCGAGCGCCCGAGACGGGCTGCGTTCGTATCCGCATCTCGCTCCAGCCCCCGCGAGAACCGACTACGGGATGAGGGCCTCGAGCGCCCCGCCGACGCCGGTCAGGAAGTTGCCGATCGAGGTGCCGAGCGCCCCGACGGTCACGGCGAGCGCGACCACGAGGAACGCGATCACGAGGCCGTACTCCGTCGCGCCCTGACCCTCCTCGCGCTTGATGCTGCGAAACGCGCGAGCGACGTGCTCGTACAGCTTGTGCATGTCTTACCTCCCCAGGTAAGTCGGACAGGCGGGCCTGCACGACGCGCGCCTGTCGATGGTGGTTACGTAGCCATTCAGTCCCGAGCGGCTGTGGCGACCCACCCGCGAAGGTCCTGACCCGGCCAGCCCTTCGGTGCAGAGCCGCCGCAGTCGGCGGACAGGGGAGCGCGCGCTTACGGCAGCAGGAGGTCGACCAACCCGGCGATGCTGTTCAGGAAGGTCGTGATCGACGCCGCGAGAACGCCGATCGTCAGCGTGAGCGAGAGCAGGACGACTGCGATCACGATGCCGTACTCGGTCGCGCCCTGGCCGTCTTCTCGGCCCAGGGGCGCCGAACGCTGGTCGTCGAGTCCGTCCATGCATGCCATTTCACCCGCCGAGGCGAGCGCGACCCACACACGAAGGTCCTGACCCGGCCAGCCGTTTCGCCGCAGACAGGGCCTGCACGGTCGGCGATAGTGGGCGCCATGAGCGACGTGACGACGGCAGCGGCCACGCCTGCGCCGATGCGCCCTGCGCACGTGGGGCCGGCGTTGCTGCTCTCCGCCTGCGCGGCCGCCCTGGTTCTCGTTCGCACGGGGGCCTCGAGCTGGAGCGTCGTCGCCGCTCTCGGCGCGGCGTCGCTCGCGTGGGTCGCGGTGATCGACGCCGAGACGAGGCTGCTGCCGAACCGCATCGTGCTGCCGGCGACGGCCCTGGTCCTCGCCGCAGCGCTCCTGCTCGACCCGGCCCGGTTCGCCGGGCATGCGCTGGCAGCGGTCGCGGCGGGAGGGTTCCTGCTCGCGGCGGCCGCGCTACGTCCCGGCGACCTCGGCATGGGCGACGCGAAGCTCGCGCTCCTGCTCGGCGCGTTGCTCGGCG
>DATIFC010000152.1:0-14908 GCA_035455445.1 Gaiellaceae bacterium
GGATCGCGCAGCACGAGCTCGACCATCTCGACGGCGTGCTGATCCTCGACCGGACGACTCCCGAGGCGCGGCGCGAGGCGCTCGCGACCCTGCGGCCGCAGCCGGTCCTCGTCCGCTAGTGGTGCTGGCCGTCGCCGCGACCGCTCCGCTCGGGGCGGACGTGCTCGAGCGGCTGGCGGCGAAGCACGAGATCGCATACCTGCTGACCCGGCCGAACCGTCCCCGAGGCCGGGGCCGCAAGGTCGCGCCGCCGCCGGCCAAGGAGGCGGCCGAGCGGCTCGGGATCGAGGTGCGCCAGCCCGAGCGGCTCGACGGCTTCGACCCGGAGCTCGACACCGTCGTCGCGGCCGCCTACGGCGTCCTCGTCCCCGAGCCGGTGCTCGAGCGGGCGCTCTGGCTGAACGTGCACCCGTCGCTGCTTCCGCGCTGGCGCGGGGCGGCGCCGATCGAGCGGGCGCTGATGGCCGGAGACGAGGAGACCGGCGTGACGATCATCAAGCTGGTCGGCGAGCTCGACGCGGGGCCGATCGCGGCGCAGCGGGCTTTCCCGATCGCGCCCGAGGACGACTTCGGCACCGTCTCGGCGCGGGCCGGCGAGCTCGCGGCCGAGCTGCTCGAGGAGGCGCTGCCGGAGCCGCGGCTGCGGCCCCAGCCCACCCACGGCGTGACCTACGCCGAGAAGATCGGGCCCGCCGACCGCGAGCTCGACTGGAGCCGGCCGCCGGAGGAGCTGCTGAACAGGATCCGCGCGCTCTCGCCGCACATCGGCGCGCGCGGCGAGCTGCACGGGCGGCCGGTGACGATCTGGCGCGCACGGATCGAGGACGGGAAGCTCGTGCCGGGCGAGGTCCAGCCCGACGGGCGCAGGCGCATGAGCTACGACGAGTTCCTGCGCGGCCTCCGGTGATCTCGCCGGCGCGGCGCGCCGCGTTCGAGACGCTGCTGCGCGTCTTCGAGGACGACGCCTACGCCGATCGCGCCCTTCGCGCTGCGGCGTGGGGGCTCGACGCGCGCGAGCGGGCGCTGGCGCAGCGGCTCGCGTACGGCGCGGTCCAGCGGATGCGCACGCTCGACCACGGGATCGAGCGGCTGGGCAAGCGGCCCGTCGCGAAGCTCGACCCTCCCGTGCGCGCGGCGCTACGACTGGGCGCCTACCAGCTCGCGTTCACGGAGGTCGCGGCGCACGCGGCGGTGAACGAGTCCGTCGAGCTCGTCCGCGCCGCCGGCCTCGAGCGGGCGGTCAAGTTCGCGAACGCCGTCCTGCGCCGGCTCGCGCTCGGCCTGCGGGAGCTCGTGGAGTCGCTTCCGCAGGGGACGCCGCACGAGGCGGCGCTGCGGCACTCCTACCCGGACTGGGTGGCCGAGGTCTGGTGGCGAGACCTGGGCCGCGACGAGGCGCTCGCCCTGATGCGCGCCCAGAACGAGCCGCCGGAGACGGTCGTGCGGGTGAACGCGCTGCGCCGCGGCCCGGTCGCGGGCGAGCCCGATGCCGAGATCCCCGGCGCCCTGCGGGTCGAGCGCGTCGACGAGTGCGACCTCGCGGCCGGCCTCGTGTGGCCGCAGAGCCGCGGCTCGCAGCTGGCCGGGCTCGCGGTCGGCGCCCGGGACGGCGAGCGCATCCTCGACCTCTGCGCCGCGCCGGGAGGGAAGACGACGCAGCTCTCCGAGCAGGCCGCGGAGGTTGTCGCGGTCGAGAAGCACGAGGGCCGGGCCCGCGAGCTGGAGGGAAACTGCAGGCGCCTGGGAGCGAAGAACGTGCGCGTGCTGCACGCCGACGCGCTCGAGCTGCCGGACGGCCTCGGCGTCTTCGACCGCGTGCTCGTGGACGCGCCCTGCTCGGGCCTCGGCGTGCTGGCCAACCGGCCCGACCTGCGCTGGCGGGCCCGGCCGTTGCCGGACCTGCAGCGCGGCCTCCTGCGCGCGGCGGCCGAGCGGGTGCGGCCCGGCGGCACGATCACCTACGCGGTCTGCACGATCAACGCCGGCGAGAACGAGGCGGTCGTCGACACGAGCGGCCTCGAGCCCGAGCCGCTCGGCCAGGAATGGCCGCAGTTCGCGCACCGGCGGCGGCCGGAGTTTTTGCTCACGCTGCCGCACCGCGACCGCACCTCCGGGTTCTTCGTCGCGCGCCTGCGAAGATCGGGCCCGTGAGCTGGGACGACTGGATCCGGACCGCGGAGGTCGAGCCGTCGCTGTACGCGGCCGACTTCTCTCGCCTCGGGGAGCAGGTCGAGCTCCTGCTGGGAGCCGGGTGCCGCGTCTTCCACTGGGACGTCGGCGACGGCCACTTCATCCCGCCGCTGACGATGGGCCCGATCGTGCTGAAGTCGATCGCGCCGCTCGTCCACCAGGGGGGCGGAGTGCTCGACTGCCACCTGATGGTGGAGTCCCCGGAGCGCCACATTCCGCAGTTCGCCGAGGCAGGCGCCGACAACGTCACGATTCATCTCGAGGCCTGCGCCGACCTGCCGGGAGCCGTCGCGCTGGCGCGCGAGCACGGGCTCCAGGCCGGACTGGTGTTCAACCCCGAGACGGCTGTCGAGGAAGCCGCCGCCGCCGCGGTCGAGGCCGGCGTCGACGTCGTGCTCTGCATGAGCGTCCATCCCGGCTACTCGGGGCAGGAGTTCATCCCGGCGACGACCGAGCGCGTGCGGCGCCTGCGCTCGTTGCTGCCGGGCTCGATCCACGTGCAGGTCGACGGCGGGGTCGGGCCGGACAACATCCGCGAGCTGCGCGACGCTGGGGCGGCCCTGTTCGTGGTGGGAGCCGGGATCTTCGGGCGGGAAGACCCGCCCCGCGCGTACGGCAGGCTCGTCCAGGCGCTCGCGTGAGCCTCGAGCGGGCGCTCGAGCTCGCCGAGCGCGGGCGCGGGGTCGTCGAGGGGACACACCCGCTCGTGGGCGCCGTGCTCGTCCGGGACGGCGAGGTCGTCGGCGAGGGCTGGTATGCCGGGCGGGGGACGCCGCACGCGGAGGTCGCGGCCCTGGCGGCCGCGGCCGAACGGGCGAGGGGGGCCACGCTGTACGTCTCGCTCGAGCCGTGCTCCCACCACGGGGCGACGCCGCCGTGCGCGGATGCGGTGGCCGCGGCCGGGGTCGCGCGCGTCGTCGCGGCCGTCGGCGACCCGAACCCCAAGGTGAGCGGCCGCGGCTTCGAGCGCCTGCGGGGCGGCGGGGTGGAGGTCGAGGTCGCAGACCTCTGGCAGGCCCGCGCGCAGAACGAGGCGTGGCGGGTGTGGATCGCGCGCGGCAGACCGTTCGTCGCCTACAAGGTCGCGATGACCGTGGACGGGCGCGTGACGGTGCCCGGGTCGCGCTGGATCTCAGGCGAGGAGAGCCGCCGCCGCGTGCACGAGCTGCGCGCGGCAGCGGACGCCGTCGCGGTCGGGACGGGGACGGTCCGGGCCGACGACCCGGCGCTCACCGCGCGCGGGGTCGGAGCGGAGCAGCAGCCGCGGCGGCTCGCCTTCGGGCGCGGCCCCCTGCCCGCAGGCTCGGAGCTGGAGCTGCGCACGGGCCCGCTGGAAGAGGAGCTCGCCGCGCTGGGCGCCGACGGCGTGCGCTCGCTGCTGCTGGAAGGTGGTCCGACGCTGGCGGCGTCGTTCCTGGCCGCAGGTCTCGTCGACAAGCTGCTCGTCTTCGTCGCGCCGACGCTGGCCGGGGAAGGGCCGCACGCGTTCCGAGCTCTTCCCGAGCCGCGGAGCCTGCGGCACGTCTCGTGCGAGCCGGTGGGCGAGGACCTCCTGCTGACCGGCTATCTGCGCGAGCCCTGACGCGCCCCTCGGTACGGTTCGCCCGGCCTCCTCCCCGAGGCGAGCGTATCCGGGAAAGGAGCACGTGTCTGTGACGCTTCGTGCCGGAAGCGTGACGAGGCGGCACTACGCTTCGGGGGTGTTCACCGGGATCGTTCGCGAGCGCGGCCGCGTCCTCTCCGCCGAGCGCGACGGCGACGGCCTCCGGCTGCGCGTGGACGGAGCCGGGACGGCGGCCGGGGCCGCGCCCGGGGACTCCGTCGCGGTCGCCGGCTGCTGCCTCACCGTCACCGCCGCAGAGGACGGCGTGCTCGAGTTCGACGCCGTCCCCGAGACGCTTGCCCGGACCACCCTCGCCGGCCTCGAGCCGGGCTCCGAGGTCAACCTCGAGCCCGCCTTGCGCGCCGGTGAGCCGCTCGGCGGCCACTTCGTCCAGGGCCACGTCGACGGCCGCGGCCGGGTCGCCGCGCTCGACCCGGAAGGCGACGGCGCGCGCCTGCGCGTCCGGCTCGACCCCGGCCTCCTCCGCTACTGCGTCGAGAAGGGCTCGATCGCGCTCGACGGCGTGTCACTCACGATCGCGGCCGTCCACGACGACGCCGTCGAGATCGCGCTCGTCCCGTTCACCCTCGAGCACACGACCCTCGCCGGGCTGCGCCCCGCGGACGAGGTCAACGTCGAGGTCGACCTGCTGGCGAAGTACGCCGAGCGGCTGGCCTCCGGCTGAGGGTTACGATCCGAGGCGAGATGGACATCGAGCGCTCCACCGCCTTCGCCACCGTCGAGGAGGCGATCGAAGACATCCGGCACGGCAAGTTCGTCGTCGTCGTGGACGCGGCCGACCGCGAGAACGAGGGCGACCTGACGATCGCTGCGCAGTTCGCGACGCCCGAGGCGATCAACTTCATGGCCACGCACGGCCGCGGCCTGATCTGCCTCTGCCTGACCGAGGAGCGCTGCGACGATCTGCGGCTGCAGCCGATGACCGAGCGCAACGAGACGCCGTTCGGCACCGCGTTCACGATCTCGATCGAGGCGCGGGAGGGCATCTCGACGGGGATCTCGGCGCAGGACCGCTCGCGCACGATCCAGGTCGCGATCGACCCGAGCAAGGGCCCCGGCGACCTCGTCCAGCCCGGACACGTCTTCCCGCTGCGTGCCCGAGCGGGCGGCGTGCTCAGGCGCGCGGGCCAGACCGAGTCCGCCGTCGACCTCGCCCGCCTGGCCGGCCTCAACCCCGCGGGCGTCGTCTGCGAGGTGATGAACGACGACGGCACGATGGCGCGCGTCCCCGACCTGATCCCGTACTGCGAGGAGCATGGCCTGAAGCTGCTCACGGTCGCCGACCTGATCGAGCACCGGCGGCGGCACGAGAAGCTCGTCGAGCGCACGACCTCCGTCCGCCTGCCGACGGCGTACGGCGAGTTCACCGCGGTCGCCTTCCGCGAGAAGCTGACCGGCAAGCACCACCTCGCGCTGGTCAAGGGCGAGATCGAAGGCGCCCACGACGTGCTCGTCCGCGTCCACTCGGAGTGCCTGACCGGCGACGTGTTCCACTCCCTCCGCTGCGACTGCGGCGAGCAGCTCGACCAGGCGCTGCAGCGCATCGGCGGCGAGGACCGCGGCGTGCTGCTCTACATGGCGCAGGAGGGCCGGGGGATCGGCCTGCTGAACAAGCTCCGCGCCTACGAGTTGCAGGAGCAGGGGCGCGACACGGTCGAGGCGAACCTCGAGCTCGGCTTCCCGGCCGACGCGCGCGAGTGGGGCATCGGCAACCAGATCCTGGCCGACCTCGGCCTCTCGACGATCCGGATCCTCACCAACAACCCGAAGAAGATCAGCGGGCTCGAGGGCTACGGCCTGACGGTCACCGAGCAGGTACCGATCGAGCTGCCGCCGAACGCGGAGAACCGGCGCTACCTGGCCGCCAAGCGCGACCGCCTCGGGCACCGGCTGCACCACCAGGACCTGAAGTTCGACCCGGAGGAGCGATGAGCGAAGGCCTCGACCAACCCCGCCTCGGCCTGACGCCGGAGCCCGACGAGGAGCGCCGCGAGGACGTGCTCGACGACGAGGCGCAGGAGGCAGAGCCCGAGCCCGAGGCCCAGGGCGGCGAGGAGCTCCCGGCCGAGGAGGACGAGCTTCCGCGCTCGGCGGTCCAGCACCACGCGCCGGGCGAGCTGCGCATCCCGGACGGCTACGGGGTGATCGAGGGGGAGCCGACGGGCGCCCGGCGCGCCGTCGGGGTCGTCGTCGCCCGCTTCAACGGCGAGCTGACGAGCGAGCTGCTCGCTCGCGCCCTGGACGAGCTGGAGCGCGCCGGTGTCGGGCGCGAGGCCGTCACGGTGATCCCGGTCCCCGGCGCCTTCGAGCTGCCGCTCGCGGCCATGGCCCTGGCCAAGACGCGCCGCTACTCGTGCATCGTCGCCCTCGGCGCCGTGGTGCGCGGGGAGACACCGCACTTCGAGTACGTCTCGAGCGAGGCGGCGAGCGGCCTCCAGCTCGCGGGCCTCGAGACGGGCGTGCCCGTCGCCTTCGGCGTGCTCACCGTCGACAGCGAGGAGCAGGCCCGCGCCCGCCTCGACAGGGGCGCCGACGCGGTCCGGACGGCGCTCGAGATGGCCGACGTCTTCTCGCAACTCCGCGCCGCGGCGGGGGCCCAGCCGGCCTGACGCCTTCCGCTACACTCCGCCGCCGATGTCCAAGGTGTGTGCGATCTGCGGGAAGAAGCCGTCCTTCGGCCACAACCGGAGCCACTCGATGGTGGCCACGAAGCGGCGCTTCAACCCCAACCTCCAGCGTGTGCGCGTCCTGCTCGACGGCAAGCCGACGCGCGCCTACGTCTGCACGCGCTGCCTCAAGGGCGGCAAGGT
Organism: Gaiellaceae bacterium; assembly: GCA_035455445.1. Lineage (GTDB taxonomy): Bacteria > Actinomycetota > Thermoleophilia > Gaiellales > Gaiellaceae > AC-32. Next base: position 6,625 of record DATIFC010000152.1, read on the forward strand.
CCAGAAAGCGATCTAGCAACCGCGATCGGAGGCGCCGCCGTCTAAGCGAGCGGTGGACGAGACCGGCCTGACGATTCCGAGCGAGCTCGGGCGGATCACCGTCTCCCCGGCGGCGATCGCGCAGATCGTCGGGCGGGTCGCGACCGAGTGCTACGGCGTCGTCGGCATGTCGTTGCGCGGCCCGGCGCGGGAGCGCATGACGCAGCTTCTGCCGAAGGGCAGGCCGGCGCGGGGGATCGTGGTGCGCAAGGTGGACGGCGCCGTCGCCCTCGACCTCTACGTCGTCGTCGCGTACGGGCTGAACCTCGCCGAGGTCGCGTCCACGGTCCGCTCGCAGGTCACCTACGAGGTCGAGCGCCTGACGGGCCTGCGCGTCGCGTCCGTCGACGTGCACATCCAGGACGTGAAGCGGACGGCATGAGCGACCTCGAAACGGTGCGCAGCCTGGCGCGCGGAGCGCTCGACTCGCTCGAGCTGAGCCGCGAGCGGATCGACGACCTCAACGTCTACCCGGTACCGGACGGCGACACGGGCACGAACCTGACGCTGACCATGCGCGGCGTCGTCGAGGCGCTCGACGCCTCGACCGCAGCCGAGCGCGCCGCGATCGCGCACGAGGCGACGCGGGCGGCGCTGATGTCGGCGCGCGGGAACTCGGGCGTGATCCTCTCGCAGATCGTCCGCGGCGCCGCCGACGAGCTCGGTGCGGCCGGGGCGGTCGACGGGCGCGTGGTGGCGCGAGCCTTCCGCGGGGCGAGCGACGAGGCCTACGGCGCGGTGCGCAAGCCGGTCGAGGGGACGATGCTGACGGTGATCCGCGCGCTCGCGGAGGCGGCGGAGCGGTCGGCGCACCTGGAGCCGCGCGAGCTGCTCGCCCAGCTCGTCGAGCAGGGCGAGGAGGCGGTGGCGCGGACGCCGGAGCAGCTCGACGTCCTGCGCGAGGCGGGGGTCGTGGACGCCGGCGGCGCCGGCTTGCTGGAGCTCGTGCGCGGCCTCGCCGCGACGGCCGCGGGCGAGACTCTCACCGCGCCGGAGCCGGCGCGGCCGCTCGCGCTCGAGGCCGTGCACCAGGAGCTTTCCCGCTACCGCTACTGCACGACCTTCGTCCTCGAGGGCGACGCCCTGGACGCCGGGGCGCTGGAGGACGAGCTCGAACGGCTCGGCGACTCGCTGCTCGTCGTCGGCGACCGGACGGCGCTGAAGGTGCACGTGCACACCGACGACCCGGGCGCCGCGCTCTCGCTCGGCACCGGTGCGGGCGCGATCGCGGGAGTCGAGATCGCCGACATGCACCGACAGACCGAGCAGCGAGAGGAGCGGCTGCTCGCGGCGCTGCCGGGCGCAGGGGCCCGCACGGGCGTGGTCGCGGTGGTCGCGGGCGAGGGCAACCGGCGCCTGTTCGAGGACCTGGGGGCCGAGCGCATCGTCGAGGGCGGGCAGACGATGAACCCCTCCACCGCCGACCTGCTCTCGGCGGTCGAGTCTGTGGCGGCGGACGAGGTCGTCCTGCTGCCCAACAACTCGAACGTCGTCATGGCGGCGGAGCAGGCCGCCCGCGTCGCCGCCCGCACCGTCCACGTCGTGCCCACCGAGTCGATCCCCGCCGGCCTCGCGGCGCTGGTCGCGTTCAACGGCGAGCGCGGCGCGGAGGAGAACGCCGCGGCGATGCAGGAGGCGCTCGCGGGCGTGGCGACCGGCGAGGTGACCGTCGCATCGCGCGACGCCTCCAGCGACGGCGTCGCGGTGCGCCGGGGCGAGTACCTCGGCCTGCTCGACGGCACCGCGGTCGCATCGGGGCCGTCTTTCGACGACGTGGCCCGCGAGCTGCTCGGCCGGCTGCTCTCGGAGCCGCGAGACGTGCTCACCCTGCTGCACGGGGAGGGCGCGCCCTCGCTCAACGGCCTCGTCGACGAGCTCGCCTCGGAGCACCCGGAGCTCGAGCTCGACGTCCACGAGGGCGGCCAGCCGCACTACCCACTGCTGCTGTCCGCCGAATGAGGCATCGCCTGCGCTGCCGTCCGTCCGAGACCACCGGCCGAGCCGATTGACGGTGGCCCTCACCGTCCCTAGTCTCGGGCGGTGAGCGAGCCGATCCGCGTCCTCCTCGTCGAGGACAACCAGGTCTTCCGAGAGGCGCTCGAGCTGATCCTCGGCCTCAGGTCCGACATGGAGGTCGTCGCGTCGGTGTCCGACGGCGCGAGCGCGGCGGCGGCCGCGGCCGAGGTGCGACCGGACGTCGTGGTGATGGACTACCGGCTGCCGGGGCTCGACGGCGTGCAGGCGACGCGGGCCGTGCGCGAGGCCTGCCCGGCCGCGGCCGTGGTCTGCCTGACCGCCTCGGCCAACCTGCGCGAGCGCGACGCCCTCACCGACGCAGGCGCCGTCGGCTGCCTGCGCAAGGACGCCGGGCTCGACGCGATCGTGGCAGCGATCAAGAGCGCGGCGCAGGCGCGGGCGGCCTGAGGTGGAGCTCACGGCCGAGAACACGGCGATCGTCGTCGACTCGACCGCGGACTTCCCCGAGGCGCCGCAGCGCTTCCCGAACTGGCGGGTCGTGCCGCTGTACGTGCGCTTCGGCGACGAGAGCTTCCGCGACTACGTCGAGCTCTCCCCGGACGCGTTCTACGAGCGCCTGCGGAGCGCGACCGAGACGCCGACGACCTCGCAGCCGACCCCGGGCGACTTCCTCGCCGCCTACGAGGAGCTCGCCGGCTACGAGCGCATCCTGTCGCTGCACATCGCGGGGAAGCTCTCGGGGACGATCGAGAGCGCGCGGGCGGCGGCGAACGTACTGGGCGGCGAGCGCGTGCGCACGATCGACTCCGAGAGCGCGTCGGCTGCGATCGCGATGCTCGGGCTCGCGATCCAGCGCCGCCTTGAGGCCGGCACGACCGACGAGCAGGTGGACGAGCTCGTCGAGCGCTACCGGCGCGACGCGGGCCTGCTCTTCACCGTCGAGACGCTCGAGTACCTCGCGCGCGGCGGGAGGATCGGCCGCGCCCGCGCATGGGCCGGCGAGCTGCTGAACATCAAGCCGATCCTCTCGATCCGCGAGGGCGAGGTGCTGCCGATCAAGCGCGTGCGCGGAAACCGCAAGGCGTTCAGCGAGTTCGCGACGACGTTCGAGGCGAGCAGCCGCGACGTGCCCGCCCTACGCGTCGGGATCGCGCACGCCGACGCGCCGGAGCGGGCCGAGGCGCTGCGGAAGATGGTGCGCGCCACCCGCCCCGCGGCGGAGCTCGAGATCGTCACCGTGCTCGGCCCGGTCGTCGGGGCTCACGCCGGCCCGGGCACCGTCGGGTTCTTCTGGTTCGAGGACGTCTAGCGGTCGCGCCGGCGAAGCCGACGCGACCTCTTCTGGTCGGCGCCGCCGAGTCGGCGCCTCAGGCTGCGAGGAGCTCGCCGGCCTGAAGGGCTGCCGTCAGCTCCTTCCGCAGGGCGCCGACCTCGGTGGGGCGATTCACGGCCAGCGCGGCCACGGTCGAGCCGTTCTCCAGGTAGCGGGCGACGAAGGAGCCCGGCTCGCCGTCGAGCTCGACGGCGTCCCAGCGCTCGGCGTGGCCGACGTACTGCAGCCGCAGGCCGAACTGGTCCGACCAGAAGTACGGCAGCGCCTGGTGCGGCCGCTCCTCGCCGAGGATCGCGTGGGCGACCGCGGCCCCCTGGCCGGCCGCGCTCGTCCAGTGCTCGACGCGCAGGCGGCGGCGAAGCAGCGGGTGCAGGGCCTCGGCGACGTCGCCCGCGGCGTACACGCCAGGGATCGAGGTCCGGCCGCAGGCGTCGGTCGGGATGCCGTTCCTGCCCGCGGGGCCGAGCGTCTCCGGCGAGACGCCGACCGCGAGCACGACGACGTCGGCTGTCAGCTGGGAGCGATCGAGCGGCGGGCCGCCGAGCCGGAGCTCGACCCCGGCTTCCGCGTACTGCTCCGCGGCCAGGGCGCCGACTTCCGGCCCGAGCACACGCTCCAGCGGGACGGCGGCGACGTCGACGAGCGTCACCGCGCAGCCCAGCGAGAGCGCGGTCGAGGCCACCTCGGTGCCGACGAAGCCGGCGCCGACGACCGCGACACGCGCGCCGGGCCGCAGCTCCGAGCGCAGCGCCGCGGCGTCGGCGAGCGTTCGCAGGACGTGGGCGCCCTCCCAGCCGGGGAGCACCCGCGGCGAGGCGCCCGTGGCGAGCACGAGCGCGTCCCAGGCGAGCTCCTCGCCCCGGTCGGTCACGGCGCGGCCGTCCTCGACGGCGGCGACGCGCCGCCCGAGCAGCAGCTCGATGCCGTGCTCGTCCCAGAACGAGCGAGGCCGCAGCTGGAGCGACTCCTCGTCGCGCGCGCCGGCCAGGTGCTCCTTCGAGAGCGCGGGCCGCTCGTAGGGCGGCACCGGCTCGGCGCCGACGAGCCGCAGCTCGCCGTCGAAGCCGTTCGCCCGCAGGGTCTCGGCGCAGCGCGCCCCGGCGAGGCCGCCGCCGACGACCAGGACGCGCCGCGCCGCGGTCATGCCGCGACCTCGATCGCCTCGACGGTGATCGCGCCCATCGGGCAGGTTCCGGCCGCCTCGACGGCGTTCGGGTCGTCGGTCTCGCGCACGAGCACGTTGGCGATCCCGTCGGGGCCGAGCTCGTACGCGTCGGGCGCGAGCTCCACGCAGGAGCCGAAGCCGCTGCAGAGATCGCGGTCGATGGTGATGCGGTAGCGGGTCATCTGGATGTACCTCCGGTCGGGGTGTCGGTTGCGGGGATGGGTGAAGGGCGGGGGACGCGGGCCGGGGCCGGCCGCGCGGGCGAGGTGACGGTGAGCACCCGCCAGGCGGTCGCGGCGCAGACGGCGCCGATCGCGCCTACGTAGAGCCAGATCGCCCACGGCCGCGCCGAGTCGGTGCCGGCGGCGAGGCCGTGGGCGGTCGCCATGGCGAAGACGACGTAGGTCGCGTAGTGCAGGCGGCGCCAGTTCTTGACGCCGATCCGCTTGCGCAGCGCGAAGGAGACGTAGATCAGCACCATCAGGTCGGCCGACAGCACGCCCAGCGCGGTCCAGAAGGGCCGGTACGGGACGAGCCCGGGCACCACCAGCGCCTTCGGCGTGATCGTGATCGTGGTGTCGAGCACGAGCGTGATCCCGTGGATCGCGATCGTCCCGAGGGCGAGCAGCGCCAGGAAGCGGTGCAGGTCGGTGAGGGTCGGGATGCGGATCGCCTTGCCGAACGGCTTCGACTTGACCACGAGGCCGGCGAGGACCGACAGCGTCAGCAGCACGTAGGCGGTCAGCCCGGACGCGCGCGCGAGGATCCAGAACGTCGGGTCCTTCACGAGAGGCCTCCCGCGATCACCGTGCGGCCGTCGGCGGTCACGAGCACGCAGGGCAGCCCCAGGGCCGTCGCCTCCGCGGTCGCGCCGGCCTCGCCCGCCAGGAAGAGGGACTTGGCGAGCACGTCTGCCTCGACGGCCGTGCGCTCGACGACCGTGACGCGGACGAGATCGGCGTCGGCCGGTCGCCCGGTCGACGGGTCGATCAGGTGGTGGCGCTCCTCGCCGTCGCGGCGCCAGTGCCGGCGGTCGCGGCCGGACGTCGCGACCGCGGCGTCCTCGAGCGCGAGCGTGAGCGTGTCCTCGGCGGTCTCGATCCCGACGCGCCAGCCGAGCGCGTCCGGGCGGCCGAGCGCGGCGATGTCGCCGCCGGCGTCCACCAGCGCGGGGCCCGCGGAGGAGAGGATCGCGGCCGCGCGGTCGACGGTGTAGCCCTTGCCGATCCCGCCGAGGTCGACGTGGATCCCGGGCTCGAGCCGGATCGAGCCGCGGGCGCGGTCGACTGTCACCTCGCCGCCGCAGCGGCCGCCGCCGCCCGAGGAGGCGCCCTCCCGGGCCACCTCCTCGAAGGTGCGGTCGTAGCCGGCCCCGACCAGCGCGTCGTGCACCGTCGGGTCGAAGCGGCCGTTCGTCCGCTCCCGCGCCTCGAGTGCGAGCTCGACGACGGTGAGCAGGTCCTCGCCGGCGGCGACGTGCCCGTCGCGGTTCAGAGCCGAGAGCTCGGAGTCGGGCCGGAAGCGCGAGAGCAGCGCCTCGACCCGCTCGAACTCCCGCTCGGCGGCGTACAGCGCCGCGTCGGAGGCCGGCCCGGGGTCGGCGGCGAGGAAGAGCTCGACGTCCGTGCCCATCGCGCGGAAGGTGCGGGTCAGGATCACGACGTCCTCGTGATCGTCACCGGCGGCAGCGTCACCACGCGGACCGACGGTGCGGCCGGGGCCGAGTAGCCGCCCGAGGAGGGCGCGGAGTAGGACGGAGCGGACGCGTAGCTCGCGGCCGCGGCCGCCGCGGCGGCGCGCGCGGCGGCGAGCTGCTGCTGGTGCCGGCGGACCGCCGTCGAGATCGCACGCTGACGGGCGGCGAGCCGGACGCGGTAGACGCGCCAGCGCCTGGCGACGACACGCTGCACGACCAGCGCCTCGTGCCGGAGCCGGTGCTCCCGGGCCGCGAGGGCGGCCCAGCGCGGGTCGGCCTTGGCCGCGGCGTGGGAGGCCCACGGGCGGGCGGCGACCGCGGCCCATGTCAGGAAGAGGACGAGGACCGCGCCGGTGAAGGCGTACAGGCGGACGACGTGGTTAGTCATCGCCGCCCTCGTGCTCGCTCTCGTGGTGATCGCTCTCGTGCCCGTCGTCGCCCTCGTGCGAGCGGTGCTTGGTCACGATCACGGGCGCTGGTCGCACGTAGCGGACCGTGGCCTGGGGGGCGGCTGCGGACGCCGCGGGCGCCGGCGCGGATGCGACCTGGGCGGGCGCGGGGGCGCGCGGCATCGAGACCGGCTTGAACTTCGGGACCTTAGGCAGCTTCGGCGGCCGCTTGGCGAGCGCGCGCCGTAGCGCGATCTCCTGGCGGTCGAGGATCCGGCTGCGCTTGACGAGCGCGGCCGACTGGCTGGTCGGGGTCGACGCCTTTGCCTGCGGCTGCCCGAGCGATGCGGTCCTGATCGCGGCGAAGCCGCCGACCGCGGCTGCGAGGCCGAGGAAGAGCGCGACGACGATTGCGTGCTTCTTGGCCATCTAGGTGCCTCCTGTGGGGACGACCCTCACCGTACGAGCACCTCGGCCAAGCCCGGGCCAAGCGCGGGTAAAGCTTCGGTAGGTCGCGGTTCGGGTTCTGGGCGGCTGTCGTCTGCGGGACGCAGGAGGCGCGAAAAACCTGCGTCCGCGCCCGAAGTTCACCCGGAAGGGGTAGGCCGTGTCTGCGGCGGTTCCTAGACTGGCCGCGTGCCGAGAGGCTTCGCCGGAGTGGATCCGCCCGCGGCCTGGCCGCGCCTGCCGGGGACGCCGCGACCGGATCGCGCCGACGCCCCGGTCTCGACGCTCAGCGGCGTCGGGCCCTCGCTCGAGCGGAAGCTCGCCAAGCTGGGCCTGCGCACCGTCCGCGACCTGCTCGAGCACCGGCCGCACCGCTACGAGAGCGCCGTCCCGGAGCGGCCGATCGCCGACCTCCTGATCGGCGAGGAGGCGGCGATCGCCGGCGAGGTGCGCTCGGTGTCCGTGCGCAGGCCGCGGCGGAACCTCGCGATCGTGAACGCGCGCGTCGCGGACGGCAGCGACGAGATCGTGGCGGTCTGGTTCAACCAGGCGTGGCTCGTGGACAGGCTCCAGCCCGGGACGCGCGTGCGCCTGCGCGGGCAGCTGAAGCGGAACGGCTTCCAGGTGCGGTCGTACGACCTGAACGGCGTCGCTGCGACCGCAGACTTCGCGCCCGTCTATCCCGCGAGCGAGGAGGTGACGCCCCAGCGGCTGCGCGGGCTCGTCGAGCGGGCGCTGCCGGCGGCCCGCGGCCTCCCGGACCCGCTGCCGGCGGAGCTGAAGGTCTCGGAGCGGCTGCCGCTGCGGGCCGACGCGCTCTGGGCACTGCACCGGCCGCGGTCGCTCGAGGAGGGGGAGGCGGGCAGGCGGCGGCTCGCGTTCGACGAGCTGCTGGTGCTGCAGGCCGGCCTTGCCCGGGCCCGTGCCGGTCGCGAGGCGGCGGTGGCGCCGGCGCTGGGCGAGCCCGGTGAGCTCGTCTCGCGCTACCGCGGGGTGCTGCCGTTCGAGCTGACGGCAGACCAGGAGTCCGCGATCGCGGAGATCGACCGCGACCTCGCGCGCGAGGCGCCGATGCAGCGGCTGCTGCAGGGCGACGTCGGCTCCGGCAAGACCGTCGTCGCGCTCTACGCGCTGCTGCGGGCGGTCGAGGCGGGGCGCGTGGGCGCGCTGATGGCGCCGACGGAGACGCTGGCCGAGCAGCACTTCCTCACGATCGAGCCGCTCTGCACGCAGCTCGG
>DATIFC010000153.1:0-9362 GCA_035455445.1 Gaiellaceae bacterium
AGGCGGCCTCGGAGAGCACGACCGATCGGATCCACGCGCTGTTCTCCCGCGCCTTCCGGCGCAGGTCGAGCCGGTCTTCCGTCATCGGGCCGTGGCCGGTGACGACGTGCCGGAGCTCGTCCCAGTCCGGCTCGGTGTAGCGCCAGCGGCCGCTCTCCTCGTCCTTGCGTAGCTCCGGGTCGGGCACCGTCAGCCCCAGCTCCCAGATCTGCGGGACGTAGCCGTCGAGGAACTGCTGCCGCGCCTCGTCGTTCCCCTGGCTCTTGATCCGCCACGTGTACGTCGGGTCCTCCTCGGCCGGAATCGGGTTGCCGTGGAACTGCATCAGCGGCGCCCACCAGCGGTTCAGCGCCTCCTGCACCAGCTCGCGCTGGTCGTCGGTGCCGTTCATCAGCGTCAGCACGACGTCGCGGCCGTGGAGGATGTGGAACGACTCCTCCCAGCAGATCTTCTTCATGATCCGCGCGTACGGCGCGTAGGAGCACTTGAGCAGCGCCTTCTGGCTGATGATCGCGGCCGCGTCCACGAGCCACGCGATCACGCCGACGTCGCCCCAGGTCTTCGTCGGGTAGTGGAAGACGTTGTGGAACTTCGACTTGCCCGAGAGCAGGTCCTCGAAGCACTGCTCGCGCGGCTTGCCGAGATCCTCGACCACGCGGTAGATCAGCTGTGCGTGGCCGACCTCGTCCTGCACCTTCGCGGTCAGGGCGAGCTTCCGCTGCAGCGTCGGGGCGCGCAGGATCCACTCGCGCTCGGGCAGGACGCCCATCAGCTCGGAGTTCGCGTGCATCTCGACGAACTTGCGCAGCCGCGCGCGGTACTCGTCGGGCATCCAGTCGCCGGTCTCGACCTGCCCGCCGCCCTGGACGTACTCGAGGAACTCCTGCTCGCGCTCCATGCGCAGCCTCCCAACCGAACGATCGTTAGGCTGGCAGTGTAGTGGCTGTCGAGACGGTCGGCCTGCTCGATCCCGGCGAGATGGGCGCCGCCCTCGGCGCCGTGCTCCGCGGGCCCGAGACGGCGGAGGAGATCGCCGCCACCTTCGAAGGCGCGGGCCTGCCCGGCGGCTTCCACCGCGCGGCGGCGGAGGTGTACCGGAGGCGATGAGCGCACGCCGCGAGGAGCTCACCCGTCAGGCCGCGCGGCTCTTCGCGCAGAAGGGCTACCACGGCACCTCGATCGGGGAGATCGCCGAGGCGCTGGGCGTCCAGAAGGGCTCGCTCTACGCTCACATCGAGTCCAAGCAGGACCTGCTGTACGAGACGATGCTCGAGGGGGCGCGCGCCTTCCACGCCGGCCTCGACGGGATCGACGACTCGCTCCACCCGGTCGAGAGGATCCGGCTCGCGCTGCGCTCGCACCTGCGCGTCGTCGCCGACCAGCTCGACGTCGCGACCGTGTTCGTGCAGGAGTGGCGCTACCTCGAGGGCGGGCGGCGCGACGAGATCCTGGCCGAGCGGCGGCGCTACGAGGAGCGGATCCGGGCGCTCTTCCGGGAGGGCCGCGAGCTCGGCGAGCTGCGCAGCGACCTCGACGACGCGACCGCCGCGTTGCTCGCGCTGTCGGCCTCGAACTGGGCCTACACCTGGCTGCGGCCCGGCGTCGACACCGACGAGCTCGCCGATCGCTTCTACGCGATCTTCCTTGAGGGCATTCGCGGCTACGCAACGCCTCCGCAAGGCCACGCTGGTTAGCCGGCCGCACGAGCCAAGCTCGCGCGGCCTCGAAACGGCATCGCAAGCGACGCCTCGGTCGACGGCATGCGCGGGTACGCCACGCCCGAGTAGTCAGCCGAGCGGCAGCCGGACGCGCTCGTGCCAGCGGCCGCCTTCGTCCTCGACGAACAGGCTCGCGGTGTCCACGCGTCGGCGAATCGGAAGGTGCGGCTCGACCTGGGCCGCGAGCGCCTCGAGCAGAGCCGGGTTCTCGGACTCGGCCACGGTCAGGTGCGGGACGACCGTGTCGTGCGCGCCCTCGTACGGCGGGTGCTCGGGCCACGCGGTGGAGATCGCCTCCGTCAGGGCCGCGAAGAGCCCGGCCGGCTCCGGCTCGAGGTAGAGCAGCCCCGGGAAGCGGGCGCTGCGCGCGAAGCTCGCTTCGAACGCGGGGTGCTCGGCGAGGAGCGCCGCGAGCGGCTCCTCGGCCTCGCCGACCCGGTCGGCCGGCACGAACGGGAACAGGAGCGTCACGTGCGCCGGCATCCCGAGGGGTGCGTCGAACGTGTGCCGGCGGCGCAGCTCGCCCACCACCGGCTCCGCCTCGGGCACCGCTATGACCACGGCCGACCTCACGGCCGCCGCGGGTCGTCACCAGTCTTCACGACCCGCGCGCCGAGCACCCGCTCGTAGAGGGCCGCGGCGCCGTCGGGGTCGCGGCTCTCGAAGGCGGCATGGTCGAGCCGTGGCATCCTCGCGCCGAACCTTATGGAAGTCGCCCTGATCGTGAACCCCTTCGCGAGCGCCGTCAGCGAGGAGCGCGTGCGGGCCGTCGAGCAGGAGCTCTCGGGCGCCGCCACGGTGCGGACGGTGCTGACCGAGCGGGCGGGCCACGCGGTCGAGATCGCCGCTGCCGCCGGGGAGGAGGCGCTCGTCGTCTACTCCGGCGACGGCGGGTTCAACGAGGCGCTGAACGGCGTGCGCGAGGGGGCGCTGCTCGGCTTCCTGCCCGGCGGGGGGACGAACGTGCTGCCGCGGGCGCTCGGCCTGCCGCGGGACGCCGTGGCCGCGGCGGCACGGATTGCGGACGCGCTGCGGGCCGGTCGGAGGCGGACGATCTCGCTCGGCCGCGTGAACGGGCGGCGCTTCGGCTTCGCCGCCGGGGTCGGCCTCGACGCGGAGCTCGTGCGGCGCGTGGACGCGCTCGGGCGCCGCGCCGACGGGAAGCGCCCCGGCGACCTCGCGTACATGGCGGCCGCGGCCGGCCTCGTGCTGGACCGGCGCGCGCGCTTCGAGCCCTCGCTCGAGCTGCGCGGCCTCGGCCGCGCGGCCTTCGCGCTGGTCGCGAACACCGACCCCTACAGCTTCGCGGGGCCCTTCGCGCTGCACGTCGCGCCCGAGGCGCGCTTCGAGCTCGGGCTCGACGTCGTCGCCCCGCAGCGCGTGGCCGCCGGGACGCTGCCGCGGCTGCTGCGCTACGCGCTCACGGGGCGCGGCCAGGCCGAGGCGGACGACCTCGTCTACGCGCACGACCTCGACCGCGTCGAGATCGCGTGCGACCGGCCGCTCCCGCTCCAGGCCGACGGCGAGGACCTCGGCGACGTCGAGCTGGCGGTCTTCGAGGCCGAGCGCAGCGCGGTGAGCGTGCTCGTCTAGGGTTTCGTCGTGAACAGGGCCCGAAGGCTCGTGCTGAGCGGAGCCGCGCTGACGGCGCTGCTCGCCGCGGTCGCGGTCGCGAGCCACGCCCACCGCCCGGGCGGGGGCTCCGGCGGCGGCCCTTCACACGTCTCGCGGCTGCTCTTCGAGTACACCGCCAGCATCCTGTTCGTGCTCTTCCCCGTGGGCGCGCTCGTGGTCATCTGGGTGCTGTCGATGGGTCGGCGGCAGAAGCTGCTCCAGGAGCCCTGGAGCCTGCGCCGCAACGTCGTGCTCCTTCTCCTGGTCACGGTTCTGATCGTGCCGGTCACGCTGACCGTCCGGCACTTCGTCAAGTACGACGGCGGCGGCATCCAGGCGCCTGCAGCACCGCTGACGACGAAGGGGGGCGCCGGGGGAGGCCGCGCGGGGCGGCAGCAGGAAGCGCAGTTCCAGTGGGTGCCGGCGCTCGTGGTCGGGTCGCTCCTGTTCGGAGTCGTCGGAGTCGCGGCGATCGCGGTCGTCGCCAGGCGTCGTCACGGCGCGGCGTGGGAGCGGGAAGCCGAGCTCGCGGCCGCCCTCGACGAGGTGCTGGCGGACACGCTCGACGACCTTCGCGCCGAGCGCGACCCGCGCCGTGCGGTCATCCGCACCTACGCGCGGCTGGAGCGGACGTTCGCCGCGCACGACGTGACGCGTGAGCCGCACGAGACAGCCCGCGAGTTCGTCGACCGCGCGCTCGACCGGCTCGGCGTCAGCTCGTTCGCGGTCCGTCGCCTGACGCTGCTCTACGAGCGCGCCAAGTTCAGCTCCCACGAGATCGACGCCCGCATGAAGGACGATGCGATCGAGGCCCTGGCCGGGCTCCGGGCCGAGCTCGAGGCCGACACGAAGGCGGCCGCGTGAGACGGCTCTTCGGCGCGTGGCTCTTCCTCAGCGGCCTGGCCGCGATGGCGCTCCTGTTCGCGCGCTTCCTCGCGCCCGGCTGGTTCGAGCTCGAGCTCGACGTCTTCATCCTCGTCGTCGGCGGGATCGCGCTGGTCGACGTCGTGATCCTGGCGCGCGACGCGTACCCGCTCGAGCGCGTGCCGGAGATCGTCGCCGCGCTCGAGCGCGAGCCCGAGGCTCCTCGGCGGCCGGCGCAGCTGGAGCGGCTCGAGCGCGAGCTGACGATGGCCTCGGCGACGGCGTTCGACCTCCACGCCCGGCTGCGTCCGCAGCTGCGCGAGATCGCGACGATGCGGCTCGCCGGGCGCGGCGTGCGCCTCGAGGACGCGGAGGGCCTGCTCGGCGACGAGCTCTGGGAGCTCGTGCGCCCGGATCACCAGGTGCCCTCCGACCGCCACGCGGAGGGCATCTCGCCGGCGGCGCTGCGGCGCACGGTCGAGGAGCTGGAGGCGCTGTGAACGTCGACGGCGTCGCCGGCCGGGCCAACGCGGTCCTCGACGAGGTCGAGCGCGCGATCGTCGGCAAGCGCGAGGCGCTCGAGCTCGTCTTCCTCGGGATGCTGGCCGACGGCCACGTCCTGATCGAGGACTTTCCCGGCCTGGCGAAGACGATGATCGCCCGCGCCTTCGCGCAGGTGACGAGCATCGGCTTCACCCGCGTGCAGTTCACGCCCGACCTGATGCCGTCCGACGTGACGGGTGCCTCGATCTACAACCAGCGCGAGGCCGACTTCGAGTTCCGGCCGGGGCCGATCTTCACCAACCTCCTCCTCGCCGACGAGATCAACCGCGCCCCGCCGAAGACGCAGGCGGCGCTGCTCGAGGCGATGCAGGAGCGGCAGGTGACGATCGAGGGCATCACGCACCCGCTCGCACCGCCGTTCCTCGTGCTGGCCACGCAGAACCCGATCGAGTACGAGGGCACCTACCCGCTGCCCGAGGCGCAGCTCGACCGCTTCCTGCTGCGGATCGGCGTGGGCTACCCCGCGCGCGAGCACGAGTGGGAGGTGCTCGAGCGGCGGCTGGAACGGGCGGTGGACGAGGTCGAGCTGGAGCCGGTCGTCGGGCGCGACGAGCTGCTGGAGATGCAGCGCGCCGTCGAGCAGGTGCATGTCGACCGCAGCGTCGGGATGTACATGGTCGACCTCGTGGCGGCGACGCGCTCGGCGAACGGCGTCCAGGTGGGCGCGAGCCCGCGCGGCTCGCTCGCGCTGCTGAAGCTCTCGCGCTGCCGGGCCGCGATCGAGGGACGCGACTACGTGACGCCCGACGACGTCAAGTCGGTCGCCGTCCCCGCCCTCGCCCATCGCCTCTCGCTGCGGCCGGAGCTCTGGGTGCAGCGGCTGCGGCCCGACGACATCGTGCAGACGCTGCTCGACCGTGTTCCGACGCCGAAGGCCGAGCCGGAGCCCGAGCCGGAGCGGGAGCCCGAGCCGGCCGCCGAGTGACCCGCGCCGCCACGCCCAAGCTCGGGGCGTACGCCGCGCTCGCGGGCACCGGCGTGCTGGCCGCGCTCGTCCTCGGCCGGCCCGAGCTCGCCGCGCTGGCGGCGCCCTTCGCGGTCGTGCTCGCAGCGGGCCTCTCGCTCGCGCGCGAGCCGCGCGTGCAGGCGACCCTGGAGCTCGACCGCGAGCGCCAGGTCGAGGGCGAGGAGGTGACGGCGTACCTCGAGCTCCGCGCCGATGCGCAGGTCGCCAACCTCGAGCTGCTGCTCGACCTCCCGGACGGCGTCGAGTCGCTCGGGCAGAACCCGCAGCTCCGGCACATCGGCTTCGAGGAGCGGCCCGAGCTGGAGCTGCCGCTGCGCTGCGCGCACTGGGGGGCGTACCTCGTCGGGGACCTGCTGCTGCGCATCCAGGACAGCTTCGGGCTGCTCGCGTTCGAGCAGGCGCTCGACCTGCGCCGCCCGCTGAAGGTCTACCCGCGCGGCGAGACGCTCGACAAGCTGCTGCGCCCGCTCGAGACGCAGACCTTCGCGGGCACGCAGACGCCGCGCACCCGCGGCGACGGAATCGAGTTCGCCGACCTGCGCCCGTTCGTACCCGGCGACCGCGTCCGGCGCGTGAACTGGCGCGCGACCGCCCGCCGCGGCCAGCCCTGGGTGAACGAGACCCATCCCGAGCGCAACACCGACGTCGTGATCTTCCTCGACACCTTCGCCGAGGCGCGCCAGGGCGCGAGCGGCACGCTCGACCTGGCCGTCGAGGCCGCGGGCTCGCTGGCCGGCCACTACATCCGCGAGAAGGACCGCGTCGGCCTCGTCGCCTTCGGCGGGGTGCTCAACTGGCTCACGGTCTCGAGCGGCGTCGTCCAGCTCTACCGCGTGCTCGACTCGCTGCTCGACGCCGAGATCTTCCTCAGCTACGCCTGGAAGGACATCGACATCCTCCCGGTGCGCACGCTGCCGGCGCACGCGCTCGTGCTCGCCCTGACGCCGCTGCTCGACGAGCGCTCGGTGCGCGCCCTCGTCGACCTGCGCGCGCGGGGCTTCGACCTCGCCGTGGTCGACATCTCGCCGGTGCCGTTCGTCGAGCCAGGGACCGGGCCGCTCGACGACCTCGCGTACCGGATCTGGCTGCTGCGGCGGGACGCGCTGCGCGCCTCGTACCTGCGGCTCGGCGTCCCGGTCGTCGAGTGGCGCAAGGACGCGCCGCTGCAGGCGGCGCTCGAGGAGGTGAGGTCATTCAGGCGCCACGCCCGCGTCACGCGCGTCTAGCGACGGCGGCCGGATCGCTGCTCACGGCGGGCGGCCTCGGCGCCGCAGCCGTCCTGCGGGAGGGCGGCCACGACGTGCTCCTCCTGGCCGTGGGGGCCGCCGCGCTCGCCGTGCTGTCGGCGGGGCTGCTGCTGCGCTGGAGCGCCGCCCTCGCCTTCGGGGTCGCCCTGCTCGGCGCCCAGCAGGCGACGCGGCTCGCGCTCGGCCCGGACGCGGTGGACGCGGCGACGCCGCTGACCGCGGCCGGGCTGCTGCTGGTCGCCGAGCTCGCCTGGTGGTCGATCGAGCGCCGCATCCCCGCCTGGGCCGCGCCGGGAGTCGCGCTGCGGCGCGGCGGTACCGTCGTGCTCGCGTGCGCCGCCTCGATGGCCGTCTCCGCGCTCGTCGTCCTCGCCGCCGGGGCGCCCGTGAGCGGCGGCACGCTCCTCGAGCTCGCCGGCGTGATCGCCGCGGTCACCGCCCTGGCGGTCGTCGCCTGGGTCGCGCGCCCCGTCAGATAGATTCGCGGCGTCATGGCCCTGGTGCTACCGGCCGAGCGCGACCTTCGGCGCGTGATCGGAGACGGCGAGTCCATTCCGGACGGCGAGGTCGAGGGGCTCTCGGGGGACGACCTGCTCGAGCTCCACCGCCTGCTCGTCCTGCTGCGCACCTACGACGAGCGCTCGGTGGTCTACCACCGCCAGGGCCGGATCGGCACCTACGCGATCTTCTGGAACCACGAGGCGATGCAGGTCGGAGCGACCTACGCGCTCGAGGACGAGGACTGGATCTTCCCGAGCTACCGCGAGTCGGCGATCGGCCTCGTGCGCGGAATGCCCGCCTCGACTGTCCTCTCCTGGTGGCGAGGGCACCCGGCGGGCTGGTGGAACCCGGTCGACTGGAACGTCGCCTCGATCTGCGTCCCGATCGGGACGCACGTGCCGCACGCGGCCGGCTTCGCCTGGGGCAAGAAGCTGCGCGGCGAGCGGGCCTGCGCGATCGCCTTCTTCGGCGACGGCGCGACCTCGGAGGGCTCCTTCCACGAGGGCGCCAACCTCGCCGCGGTGATGCGCGCGCCGGTCGTGCTCTTCTGCAACAACAACCAGTGGGCGATCTCGACGCCGCTCTCGGCGCAGACGGCCGCGGAGACCCTGGCCGACAAGGCCGCCGGCTACGGCATGCCCGGAGTGCGCGTGGACGGCGCCGACGTGCTCGCGGTCTACGAGGCGACCCGCGAGGCTCTCGAGCGCGCGCGGGCCGGCGAGGGGCCGACGCTGATCGAGGCGGTCACGTACCGCACCGCGCCGCACGCGACCGCCGACGACCCGGCCGCCTACATCGACCTCGGGCGGGTCGAGGAGGAGCGGCAGCGCGAGTGCGTCGGGCGGTACGAGGCCTACCTGCGCCGCCTGGGGCTGCTCTCGGACGAGGCCGCCGAGGCCGTGCGGGCCGGCGCGGCGCAGGTGATGCGGAACGGGATCGCCGCCGCCGAAGCGGAGCCGCCGGCCGATCCGTCGCTGCTCTTCGCGCACGCCTACGCGGATCCGCCGGCGTCGTTCGAGTCCGACCTCGCGGAGCTGCGGAGGATCCTCGGTGGCTGAGCTGACGCTCGTGGAGGCGATCAACGAGGGCTTCCACGTCGAGCTCGAGCGCGACGAGAACGTGCTGGTGATGGGCGAGGACGTCGGCCGCGCGGGCGGGGTCTTCCGTGCGACCGCGGGGCTGCGCGAGCGGTTCGGGCCCGACCGCTGCGTCGACACGCCGCTCGCCGAGGCGGGGATCCTCGGCTCGGCCGTCGGCCTCTGCATGGCCGGCTGGCGGCCGGTCTGCGAGATGCAGTACGACGCCTTCTCGTACCCGTGCCTCGACCAGCTGATCACGCACGTCGGCCGCTACCGCTGGCGCACGGGGGGCACGCTGGAGTTCCCGCTCGTCGTGCGGATGCCCTACGGCGGCGGCGTGCGCGCGCCCGAGCTGCACGACGACTCGCCCGAGGCCTACTACGCGCACACGCCCGGGGTGAAGGTGGCGATTCCCTCGACCCCGGCCGACGCGAAGGGGCTGCTCGCCGCGGCCATTCGCGACCCCGACCCCGTCGTCGTGCTGGAGCCGAAGCTCCACTACCGCACGATGCGCGGCGAGGTGCCCGAGGGCGAGCACGTCGTCCCGCTGGGCGAGGCGCGGACGGTGCGGGAAGGCGACGACCTGACCTTCGTTGCCTACGGCGCGATGGTGCCCGTCGCGGAAGCGGCGGCGGACACGCTGGAGGGTGAGGCGACCGTCGAGGTGCTCGACATCCGCACCCTGAAGCCGCTCGACGAGGAGGCGCTGCTCGCGGCCGCGGCCAAGACGGGCCGCGTGGTGATCGTCCAGGAGGCGCCCCGCACGGCCGGCTACGGCGCCGAGCTCGCGGCGATCCTCGCGGAGAAG
>DATIFC010000154.1:0-7989 GCA_035455445.1 Gaiellaceae bacterium
GGAGGCGCGCAGCGAGTTCGTCGGCTACGAGAAGACCGAGTCGCTGACGGCGATCCTGGCCTACGAGGACCTCGGGGACGGCCGCTTCCAGGCGAAGCTCGAGGCCTCGCCCTTCTACCCCGAGGGCGGCGGCCAGGTCAGCGACGCGGGCTCCATCGAGGACGAGGCGACCGGCGCGCGGGCCGAGCTCGTCGCGGCGACGCGGCTCCCCGGAGACGACCAGGTGCTCACCTTTGCGGGCGAGGGCTTCCGCGAGGGGATGCGCGTGAAGGCCGTCGTGCCGTGGCAGACGCGCTTCCCCACGATGGCGAACCACACGGCGACCCACCTGCTGCACAAGGCGCTGCAGGAGGTGCTCGGCGAGCACGCGCGCCAGGCAGGCTCGGCGGTGCGGCCCGACAAGCTGCGCTTCGACTTCGCCCACCCGCAGGCTCTGACGAGCGAGGAGCGCGCCGAGATCGAGCGGCGCGTGAACGAGGCGGTGTTCCGCAACCTGCCCGTGCGCGCGTACGT
Source organism: Gaiellaceae bacterium (assembly GCA_035455445.1). Classification (GTDB taxonomy): domain Bacteria; phylum Actinomycetota; class Thermoleophilia; order Gaiellales; family Gaiellaceae; genus AC-32. The sequence continues at coordinate 514 of DATIFC010000154.1, forward strand.
CGTCCCGATCGCGGAGGCGCGCAAGCTCGGCGCGATGATGCTCTTCGGCGAGAAGTACGGCGAGGAGGTGCGCGTCGTGGACATCGCGGGCTACTCGCGCGAGCTCTGCGGCGGCACCCACGTGCGCGCCACCGCCGAGATCGGGCCGTTCGTGATCACGTCCGAAAGCTCGGTCGGCTCGGGCACCCGGCGGATCGAGGCCGTCACGTCCGGCGAGGCCTACGCCCTCCTCCACGGGCGGGCGCGGGAGGCCGACGAGCTGCGCGCCGAGCTCGAGCGCGCGCGGCGCGAGGGGCCGAAGCGCGAGGAGCGCTCGGAGGTGCAGGTCGAGGCCCGCAGCGAGGATGCGATCGGCGGCGTGAACGTCTTCGTCGGCCGCGCGGCGGGCGTGGATGCCGACGCGCTCCTCGAGGAGTCCGACCGGATCAAGCAGGAGCGTGCGCCGGCCGCCGTCGTGCTCGGCGCGACCGAGGACGGCCGCGTGCACCTGGTGGCGAACTTCGACCGCTCCCTCGAGGGCCGGCTCGACGCGGTCGCGGTGATCAGGGCGGCCGCGGCCGAGGTCGGCGGCGGCGGGGGCGGGCGCCCGACCATGGCGCGGGCCGGCGGCCGCGACCCCGCGAAGCTCGGCGACGCGCTCGCCAAGGCGGAGGAGGCGCTGCGCGAGGCGCTCGCTTGAGCAAGGTGATCGCGCTCGACTACGGCTCGGCTCGTACCGGCGTCGCCGTCTCCGATCCCACCGGCACCATCGCGCGCCCGCTCGGCGTCGTTGAGCGCGCTGCGAGCGAGGCCGGCCTCGAGCAGCTCACCCGGATCGTTCGGGACGAGGGCGCCGAGCGCGTCGTCGTCGGGCTGCCGTTGACCCTGCGCGGCGAGCGGGGCGGCCAGGCGCGCGAGACCGACGCCTTCGTCGAGGCGCTGCGCGCACAGCTCGACGTGCCGGTCGAGAGCTACGACGAGCGCTTCACCACCGGCCTCGCCGCGACCCAGGGCTCCGACGACGCGCCCGAGGACGCGCGCGCGGCAGCCCACCTGCTGTCCAGCTACCTCGCGTGGTCGAGCGGCGCGAAGGGGTGATGCCGCCGCGGCCGCGGCCTCCAAGGCGCACGCCGAGGTCGGTCGTCTGGCGGAGGCGGGCCGTCGCGGTGGCGGTGCTCGTCGTCGGCTTCGTGATCGCGTGGGTCGCGGTCGCGAGCGTCGGCGGCTCCGACAAGGCCAAGCCGCCCCCTCCGACGACCGCGATCGCGCGCCCGAAGCCGTTCCGCATCGTCTTCCCGGAGGGCTTCACGCGCAAGCAGATGGCGCAGCGCGTGACCGCGGTCGCGGGCATCGCCCGCCGGGAGCGCGGCAGGCGCGTGCGACTGAAGGCGCAGGCGTACCTCGCCGCGAGCGCGCGCCCGCGGCGCCAGCCGGGCTTCGGCCCGAAGGCCTACCCGCTCGAGGGCTTTCTCTTCCCGGCGACCTACGACTTCACGGTTCGCACGACCTCCCCGCAGCTCGTGGCGGCGCAGCTGAAGGCCTTCCGCGAGAACTGGTCGAAGCTGAACCTCGCGTACGCCCGCTCGAAGAACCTGACGGCCTACGACGTCCTGACCATCGCCTCGATGATCGAGAAGGAGACGCCGGCGCCGGAGGAGCGCCAGCTGGTCTCGGCGGTGATCTACAACCGGCTCCATGCTCGCATGCCGCTCGGCATCGACGCCGCGCTGCGCTACGGCCTCGACATCCCGGGAACGGAGTCGATCCACGAGTCGCAGCTCGCGGACCCGACGCCGTACAACTTGCGGCTGCACGCTGGGCTCCCGCCGACGCCCATTGGCAGCCCCGGCCTCGCCTCGCTCCAGGCCGCGGCGCACCCGGCAAAGGTGAACTACCTCTACTTCGTGGCGAAGCCTGACAAGAAGCACCATTTCTTCACCGCCAGCAGCGCCGCCTTCGAGCGCTACAAGCGCGAGCACGGCTACCGGTGACCCGCGTCGCGCTGCTCGGCAAGCCCGTCGCCGAGTCGCTCTCGCCGCGGATGCAGAACGCTGCCTTCGCCGCCGCCGGCCTCGACTGGGAGTACGTCGCGTGGGAAGTCTCACCGGCACAGCTCGTGGACGCCGTTCGCGCGGTGCACGAGGAGGACTGGGCGGGAGCCAACGTCACGATCCCGCACAAACTGGCGGTGGTCGAGCTCTGCGACGAGGCCGAGGCCGAGTCGGTGAACACGCTTGTCGTACGCGAGGGGCGACTGGTGGGGTTCAACACGGACAAGGAGATCGTCGCGGGGATCGCCGCGCAGCGCGTGTGCCTGATCGGCGCGGGCGGGGCGGCGAAGGCGCTGCGGCCGGGGCTGCGCGGCGAGGTGCGGGTCTTCTCGCGGCGAGGTGACTGGCCGCCCGACGCAGCGGGCTGCGACCTGGTCGTCAACGCGACGCCGGTGCGCGACGAGCTGCTCGTCCAGCCGGGGCCGGGCCAGACGGTGGTCGACCTCGCGTACTACGCCGACGGACGGGAGACGGCGCTCGTCGCCGCCGCGCGCGCGGCGGGGTGCGAGGTGGTGGACGGGCTCGAGGCGCTCGTCCGCCAGGGCGCGGCCTCGTTCGAGCGCTGGACGGGCCGGCCGGCCCCTGTCGGCGCGATGCGCAGCGCCCTAGGCTTACGGCCATGACGCTGACGCTCGCCACCGCGGGCGAGTCGCACGGGCCCGCGCTCGTGGCCATCCTCGGCGGGCTGCCGGCGGGGCTCGTGCTCGACCGCGGCAGGATCGACGCCGACCTCGCGCGCCGGCAGCAGGGCTACGGCCGCAGCCCTCGCCAGCAGCTGGAGCAGGACGAGGTCGAGGTGCTCGCCGGCCTTCGCCACGGCCGCACGCTCGGGACCCCGCTCGCGCTCGTCGTGCGCAACCGCGACCACGGGAACTGGGAGTGGGGCATGAGCCCCTGGCCGCCTGAGGGCGAGGCCGCGGGCAAGGGCTCGAAGGCGGTGACCCTGCCGCGGCCGGGCCACGCGGACCTCGCTGGGTCGCTCAAGTACGGCCTCGCCGACGCGCGCGACGCGCTCGAGCGCGCGAGCGCGCGCCAGACGGCGGTCGCGGTCGCGGCCGGAGCGGTGGCGAAGATCCTGCTGGCGGAGATCGGGATCGACGTCCTCGGGAGGGTCGTGACCGAGGCGCTCGAGCAGCGGATCGACGAGGCCCGCGCCGAGCGCGACACCGTCGGCGGCGTCGTCGAGGTGCGCGCGCACGGAGTTCCTCCGGGGCTCGGCTCCTACGCGTCGAAGGAGGAGCGGCTCGACGCCCGGCTGGCCGCCGCGCTGATGGGCATCCAGGCGGTCAAGGGCGTCGAGGTCGGCGCGGGCTTCGAGCTCGCGGAGCGCCGCGGCTCGGAGGCGCACGACGAGATCCTCGCGCGCGAGGACGGCACGCTCTACCGCGAGACGAACTTCGCGGGCGGCCTCGAGGGCGGCGTCTCGAACGGCGAGCCGATCGTCGTGCGCGCGGCGATGAAGCCGCTGCCGACGCTGATGCGGCCGCTGCGCTCCGTCGACCTGCAGACCGGCGAGCCCGGCGAGGCCCTCGTCGAGCGCAGCGACGTGGCGGCGGTGGAGGCGCTCGCGGTGGTGGCCGAGGCCGCGGTCGCGTTCGAGCTCGCCCGGGCCGCGCGCGAGAAGTTCGGCGGCGACTCGCTCGGCGACTTCACCGGCGCCTGGCGCGCGTACCTGGAGCGGATCCCGTGGCGCACGCCCTAGACCGCCACGTCGCGCTGATCGGCTTCATGGGCGCGGGCAAGTCGACGCTGGGCCTGGTAGCGGCGCAGCGCCTCGGCCGCCGGTTCATCGACCTCGACCGCGAGCTCGAGCGCTCGCTCGAGCAGACGATCCCCGAGCTCTTCGAGCAGCGCGGCGAGGCGGAGTTCCGCCTGCTGGAGCGCGAGGCCACGCTGCAGGCCCTGTGCAACGAGCGGCCGGCCGTGCTGGCGCTCGGCGGCGGCGCGGTCGAGACGCCGTCGATCCTGCAGACGCTGCGCGAGCGCGCGCTGACCATGCTCGTCGAGGTCGACCCGAAGACGGCCTGGACGCGGGTCGGGGGAGGCGCCCGGCCGCTCGCGAAGGACGAGCAGGCCTTCCACGAGCTCTTCGGCCGCAGGCAGCCGCTGTACGCCGAGGCGGCGGACGCGGTCGTGCGCGACACCGACGACATCGTGCTCGCGGCCGCCGGGATCGTCGTCGAGCACGGCGCCTTCACACGGCTCCCCGAGCTCCTTCCGGCGGGCGAGGTCGAGGTGATCGGCGACGCGACCGTGCTCGGTCTGCACCGGCCGCCCCTCGAGGCGGCCGTGCACGCGCTGCGGGGCGGCGAGGACGCGAAGAGCCTGGGCGCGGTCGAGCGGCTGTGGCGCGAGCTCCGCCTCGGCCGCGACGGCACGATCGTCGCCCTCGGCGGAGGCTGCACCATGGACGCGGCCGGCTTCGCGGCCGCGACGTACCTGCGCGGTATCGACTGGGTCGCGGTGCCGACCACGCTCGTGGGCCAGGTCGACGCGGCGATCGGCGGCAAGACGGCGGTCAACCTGCCCGAGGGGAAGAACCTCGTCGGCGCCTTCCACTGGCCGCTGCGGATCGTGATCGACCCGGCGCTGCTGGAGACGCTGCCCGAGGCCGAGCGCCGCGCCGGGATGGCGGAGGTGGTGAAGACGGGCCTGCTCGCCGGCGAGTCGCTCTGGGAGCTCGAGACGCCGGAGCTCGTCCGTCGCTGCGCCGCCTACAAGGCAGCCGTCTGCCTCCGCGACCCGCGCGAGCAGGGGGAGCGGGCGGTGCTGAACCTCGGCCATACCTTCGCGCACGCGCTCGAGGCCGCGGGTGACTTCCGGCGCCCGAGCCACGGCGAGGCCGTCGCCCTTGGGCTGCTGGCGGCGCTGCGTCTCTCCGGCCTCGAGACGAAGCCCGTCGAGGAGGTGCTGCAGCCGAAGCCGGCGCCGGTGAGCCGCGAGGCCGCGTGGGCGGCGCTGGCGCGCGACAAGAAGGCCGTGAACGGCTCGCCGCGCTTCGTCCTGCTCGAGGCGCTCGGAAAGCCGGTGACCGGCGTCGAGCTCCCGGAGGAGCGCGTGCGCGCCGCCCTTGACGAGCTGATCGCCGACTGAGCGTCACGCTTCCGTCACGATGTCTGACACCGTGACCACCGCAGCCCGAGCGGCTCCGTGACACTTTCGTTGCGGTGTCTGACACCGGGGTAGAGTCGCCGTGTGCGCATCGCCGTGCTCAACGGGGTGAATCTCGACGTCCTGCACCGGCGCAGGCCGGAGCTGTACGGCGGGCTGACGCTGAACCAGCTCGAGAGCCGCATCTACGAGTGGGCGCGCGAGCTCGAGCTGCTCGCCGACTGCCGCCAGACCAACAGCGAGGCCGAGTACGTCGGCTGGTGCCACGACGCGCTCGACTGGGCCGGCGGGGTGATCGCCAACCCGGGCGCCTGGTCGCACTACAGCTACGCGATCCACGACGCGCTCGAGCTGTTCACGGCCCCCGTCGTGGAGGTGCACCTCTCGAACATCGCGGAGCGCGAGGACTGGCGGCGGAGCTCGGTGATCGCCGACCTCGCCGCGGCGCGTGTGATCGGCAAGGGCCCGGACGGCTACCGCGAGGCGCTCGAGTTCCTGGCGGAGCGGACGTGAGCCACGCTACGCGTTCTGGAGTCACGCGCAGGTGAGCGAACGCCTCGAAACGCTCCGCAGGTCGCTCGAGGAGCCGCTGCTCGTCACGAACGTCGTCAACGTGCGCTACCTGGTCGACTTCTCGAGCTCGAATGCCGCGCTCGTGTTGGAGCCGGAGCGCGTGCGGCTCTTCAGCGACTTCCGCTACGCCGAGGCGGCGCGCGCCGTCGAGGGCGTCGAGTTCGTCGAGACGAAGCGCTCCCTGGTGGCCGCGCTCGCCGAGCTGCTCGAGGGCCGGATCGGCTTCGAGGCCGACGCCGTCAGCTACGCGAGCTGGGAGACGCTCAGCGCAGGCGGGCTCGACCTCGTGCCGCGCCGCGGGCTCGTCGAGGCGCTGCGCGCGGTCAAGGACGAGGAGGAGCTGGACGCGATTCGCAGAGCCGGCGCGATCACGAGCGCGGCGTACGAGCGCCTCGCCGAGGAGCGCTTCGTCGGCCGCAGCGAGCGCGACCTGGCCTGGCGTCTCGACGAGCTCTTCCGCGAGCTCGGGGCGCACGCGCCCGCTTTCGAGACGATCGTCGCCTCCGGCGCCAACGGGGCCAGGCCACACGCGCGGCCCGGCGACCGCGTGGTCGGGGCGGGCGAGACCGTCGTCATCGACGCGGGCGCGATGGTCGACGGCTACTGCGCCGACTGCACGCGAACGTTTGCGACCGGCCCGCTCCCCGAGGAGCTGAAGAGCGCTTACGCGGCCTGCCTCGAGGGGCAGCTCGCCGGGCTCGAGGCGACACGCGCGGGCGTGACCGGCGTCGAGGCCGACGCTGCCGCACGCGAGAGGATCGAGGCCGCCGGCCTGGGGGAAACGTTCGGGCACGGCCTCGGCCACGGTGTCGGCCTGCAGGTGCACGAGGCGCCGCGTCTCTCGCGCGAGTCGAGCGACACGCTCGCCGCCGGCAACGTCGTCACCGTCGAGCCGGGCGTCTACCTGGAGGGCCTGGGCGGGATCCGGATCGAGGACCTCGTGGTCGTCACGGACGGCGGGCCCGAGGTGCTGACGAGCTCCACCAAGGATCTCGTCACCGTCAGCTAGCGTACGGCGCCGTGGCGGAGACGGTCTCCACGAACCAGTTCCGGAACGGGATGCACATCCAGCTCGAGGGCTCGGTGTGGCGCATCCTCGAGTTCCAGCACGTGAAGCCCGGCAAGGGCGGCGCGTTCGTGCGCTCGCGCCTGCGCAACCTCGACTCGGGCGCGGTCGTCGACAAGACGTTCCGCGCGGGCGAGAAGTTCCCGCGCATCCGCACGGAGATCAAGGAGGTGCAGTACCTCTACGACGCGGGCGACGAGGTCGTATTCATGGACACCGACACCTACGACCAGTTCTCGCTCCCGCACGCGACGGTGGAGGACGCGCTGCCGTACCTGGAGCCGAGCTCGACGGTGCAGGTGCTCGAGGTCGACGGGAAGCCATCCGGCGTGCAGCTGCCGTCGTCGGTCGAGCTCGCGGTGGCCGAGACGGAGCCGGGGGTGCGCGGCGACACGGTCTCGAACGTGACCAAGCCGGCGACGCTCGAGACCGGCGCGGTGGTCCAGGTGCCGCTCTTCGTGAACGTGGGCGACCGGATCAAGGTCGACCCGCGCGAGGGCCGCTACATCTCGCGCGCGTAGCCGGCGTGGACGAGGAGGTCGTGCCTGTTCTCCGCGTCGAGGACGCCGGGCGTGCGGTCGCGTGGTACGAGCGCCTCGGCTTCGAGAAGGAGTGGGAGCACCAGTTCGAGCCGGGCTTCCCATGGTTCGTGTCGGTCGCCCGCGGCGACGTGCGACTCTACCTGTCGGAGCACGA
>DATIFC010000155.1:0-25682 GCA_035455445.1 Gaiellaceae bacterium
CGGGCTCCAGGACGATCCCCCGGCCGCCGTCGAGGCCGCCGTGGGGCTGATCGAGGAGGTCGGCGAGAAGCACGGCGTCGAGCACCCGATCCAGATGACGGTCGCGACCACCGACGGCGAGAAGCTGTGGGCGTTCCGCTACTCCAGCCAGCGCGACTCGCGCTCGCTCTTCTACTCGACCGAGCTGGCCACGGTGCTCAAGCTGCATCCCGAGCTGGAGAACTTGAAGGGGCTCTCCGACGAGACCCGGCTGGTCGTCTCGGAGCCGCTGCGCGACCTGCCCGGTGTCTGGAACGAGGTGCCGGAGTCGACCTACGGCGTCGTCCAGGAAGGCCAGGACGAGCTGCGCCCCTTCAAGCCGAAGGCGCCCTCGCACGAGACTGCGGTTCCCGCCGGGATCTGAGCGGGCGATGGCCGCGAACGCGCCGAGACGGGCGGGGCTCGTCCTCGCCGCGCTGATCGCCGTCGCGGCGGTCGCGAACCTCGGGCTCGCGGTCGCGAACGTCGCGCTGCCCTCGATCGGCAAGGAGTTCGACGCCTCGCAGACCGCGCTCAACCTGGTCGCGGTCGGCTACTCGCTCGGCCTCGCGGCCTCGGTGCTCTACTTCGGCGCGGTCGGCGACCGCTACGGTCGCAAGCTCCTGCTCGTGCTCGGGATGCTCGTCACGATCCCGGCCGACTGCCTGGCGGCGTGGGCGCCGTCGATCGAGGTCCTGTTCGGCGCCCGCGTCCTCGGCGGGCTCGCGGCGGGCATGGCCTACCCGACGACCCTCGCCCTGATCACCGCGCTCTGGTCCGGGCCGGCACGGACGAGGTCGATCGCCCTCTGGGCCGCCACCGGAGGCGCGATCACCTCGCTCGGCCCGCTCTGCGCCGGCGCGCTGCTCGACCACTACTGGTGGGGATCGGTGTTCCTGATCACCCTTCCGCTGGCGGTGATCGCGCTGGTGATGGCGCTGCGGCTCGTGCCCGCCCACGTGAACGAGGCGACCGAGCCCGTCGACCACCTCGGCGGAGCCCTCTCGGTGGTGCTCGTGGGCGCGCTCATCCTCGGGATCAACTTCGCCGCCGTGCCGAACGAGACGACGCTGATCGTGAGCCTGTTCGTCGTCGCCGCCGCCGGCCTCGTCGCCTTCTTCGTCCGGCAGCGCAGGGCCGAGAACCCGCTCTACGACCTCCACGCCGCCGCGAGGCCGACCTTCTGGGTCGCCGCGTGCGCGGGCCTGATCGTGTTCGGCTCGCTGATGGGCGCGATGTTCGTCGGGCAGCAGTTCCTGCAGAACGTGCTCGGCTACTCCGCCGTCGAGGCCGGCGCGGCGATCCTGCCGGCGGCCGCGTTCATGGTGGTGGTCGCCCCGAGGTCGGCCAAGCTGGTCGAGGCCCGCGGCGCGCGCTTCACGCTGCTCATCGGCTACGTCTTCGTGCTGCTCGGCTTCCTGACGATGCTGCTCCTCTGGAAGGAGGGCATCGCGTACTGGAAGGTCGCGCTCGGATACTCCTTCGTCGGAATCGGGGTCGGCCTGGCGGGGACGCCGGCCTCCCACTCCCTCACCGGCTCCGTGCCGGTGAAGCGGGTGGGGATGGCGTCGGGGACGGCCGACCTCCAGCGCGACCTCGGCGGGGCGATCATGCAGTCGATCTTCGGCGCGCTCCTGACCGCGGGCTACGCGGCGGCCGCCGGCACCGCGCTCTCGGCCTCGGGCAAGCACGTCAGCAGCAACGTCCAGGCCGAGCTGACGAAGTCGTTCTCGAGCGCGGCGGACACGGCGCAGCGCTACCCGCCCTCGGTTCAGGACACGATCGTCTCCGCCGCCAAGACCGCTTTCCTGCAGGGCGACCAGTGGGCCTACGTGGCCGGGATCGTCGCGGTCCTGCTCGGGGCCGCGCTCGTCTTTCTCTGCTTCCCGAAGCGCGACGCCGAGCAGCGCCTGCTCGAGGAGTACCATGCCGAGGACGCCGCCGAGGCGGCCGCGACGCCTCCCGTTGCCTCCCCGGAGCCGGCGGGGAGCACATCGTGACGGTCGAGCCGCAGACCGCGCCGCCCTCCTTCCACCTGCTCGCCAAGCCGACCGGCGCCGTCTGCAACCTCGACTGCGCCTACTGCTTCTTCCTCTCGAAGGAGATGCTCTACCCGGGCTCGCGCTTCCGGATGGCCGACGAGCTACTCGAGGCCTACCTGCGGCAGCTGATCGAGGCGCACGCGTCGGTGCCCGAGGTGATGGTCGCGTGGCAGGGCGGCGAGCCGACGCTGATGGGGCTCGACTTCTTCCGCCGCTCGGTCGAGCTGGCCGAGCGCTACCTGAAGCCCGGCCAGCGGGCCGTCTACACGATCCAGACGAACGGCACGCTGCTCGACGACGAGTGGGCGGCCTTCTTCGCCCGGCACGACTTCCTCGTCGGGATCTCGATCGACGGGCCGCGCCGCATACACGACGCCTACCGCGTAAACAAGGGCGGCAAGGGCTCGTTCCGCCAGGTGCTGGCCGGGCTCGAGCGCCTGCGCGACGCCGGAGTGGAGTGGAACGCGCTGACGACGATCCACGCCGCCAACGCCGGCCACGGGCGCGAGGTCTACCGCTTCCTGCGTGACGAGTGCGGGGCGCGCTTCATCCAGTTCATCCCGATCATCGAGCGCGTGGCGGAGGCGGCCGAGGACGGGACCGTCCCGTGGGCCTCGTGGCGCGACCGGCCGCTCTACGTGCAGGAGGGCGACCGCGTGACCGGGCGCTCGGTCACGGCCGAGCAGTACGGCCGGTTCCTGATCGACGTCTTCGAGGAGTGGGTGCGGCGGGACGTCGGCGAGGTGTACGTGCAGATGTTCGACGTCGCGCTCGCCAACTGGTCGGGCGAGCCGCCCGGCCTGTGCGTCCACTCGGAGACCTGCGGGCTCGCGCTCGCGCTCGAGCACACCGGCGACCTCTACTGCTGCGACCACTTCGTCGAGCCGGCCTACCGGCTCGGCAACATCCGCGAGACACACATGCTCGAGCTCGTCGCCGGGGAGCGGCAGCGCCAGTTCGGCCTCGACAAGCGCGACACGCTCCCGCAGTACTGCCGCGAGTGCGACGTCCGCTTCGCCTGCCACGGCGGCTGCCCGAAGGACCGCTTCGTCGAGACCCCGGACGGCGAGCCCGGGCTCAACTACCTCTGCGCCGGCTACAAGGCGTTCTTCCACCACGTCGACCCGGCGATGCGCTTCATGACCGAGCAGCTCCGCCGCGGCGGCGCCCCCTCGGAGATCGTCAGGGTCTACGCCGCCGGCGACGCCCGCCGGGGGCGGAACGAGCCGTGCACCTGCGGGTCGGGCCGCAAGTGGAAGCACTGCCACGGCAGCGCCTCGTCGTAGCAGCGCTGGGGACGACTGGTCTACGCCTGGCCGAGCTCGAGCTCGGCCGGCAGCGTGTGCTCGACGCGCGGCGCGAGTGCCTTGGCGACCCGGGCGTCGAAGTAGACGTACGTCGTCGTGAGCGCGACGAACGGCATCGCGAGCGCGTAGACGATGCCCGCCACGACGTTGAGCAGCGCCAGAGGAGCGTCCGTCACGAAGATCAGGAGGGCGCCGAGCAGAGGCCCGACGACGATCGTGACGAGGCCGCCGACCCCGACCAGGGAGCCCACGCGGAGCCAGCGGCCGCGGACGAGGTCGTAGCTCCGGCCGAGGCCGCCGCGCGCCGAGCAGCCCTCGAGCGCGACGGCCTGCGCGAGCAGCATCCAGCGGACGGCGAGCCAGATGGCGACGGGAACGAGGATCCCCGTCGCGTCGAGCACCACCCAGACGACGGCAGCGAGCCCGAGGCCTCCGAGGAGCGGGCCTCCGCGCTCGAACGCAAGCCCGTAGGCGCGCCAGGGCCGAATCGAGCGTCCGGCGTCGAGCTCCGCCAGGGCGCGCGCGGTCGCGGCCTGGACGAGCGCCAGGCCGAGCAGCGCGAGCGTGATCCCGGCCGTCACCACGACGAGCACCAGGGCTCCGGCCGACTCGCCGGTCGCGTCGATGCCGAGCAGGCCGAAGCCGCCGAGCAGGGCCGCCTGGACGAGCGAGATGACGACGCCGAGCGGGATCAGGAGCACACCGATCCCGAGGAACAGCGACGGATGCTCCACGTACATCCGGCCCGAGCTCGAGAGCACCTGGCCCCAGGTCCGCCGGCGGGCGAGGTGAAGCGGCGCCGCGGGCCGCCAGGTCGTGCGCGTGACGGCGAAGATCAGCAGCACGACGAGCGCCGCGAGGGCGAGCAGCGTCAGCGCAGGACTGCGGAGCAGCCCGACCAGGCCGCGCGAGCCGGTCTCGACCGCGCCGCAGAAGAAGTCGGTCGCGCCGGTGCCGAAGACGCCGTCCGCCGGGACGGCGTAGCTCCGGTCGCGCCATCCCTGCGACCACTCGATCGGCTGCGTCCACTGCGTTTTCAGGTTCGGCCCCGTCGGGCCGTTGAAGAACGCCTTCTGGAGCTCACCCCAGCGGCCCTCGAACGTGATCCAGGGGAACTCGCGGGCGGCCGCCGCGGGATCGCTCGGGATGACCCGTACGGCCGGGCGGAGCTCGACGTGGGGCCCCCGGGTGTCGTCGCAGCCCACCCCCGCCTCCGCCGAGTTGCCGAGGTAGAGCGCCTGCGTGTACTTGTTCGCGTGCGAGCCCGCCGCCGGGTAGACGACCGGGTGCGTCCCCCCGACCAGCTCGAGCTTGCCGTCGCCCCACTGGGCGCGCTCCGCGCCCTCGTGCGAGCTGTATCCCACCTCGACGGGATCCCGCCTGAGCGCAGCGCCGGCGTCGCCCGCGTCGAAGACAAGCTGCACCATCTCCCAGTCACCCTCGTGCAGGTTGTTGAAGTCGTTGAAGACGTAGAAGAACCAGTACTGGAGGGCGAGCTTCCCCGGGTACGCCGGATCGCGCGCGACGTGGGCGTAGACCGTCGGCTTCGTCCCCTCGGCGATCAGGCGCCCCCACTGCTCGTAGCTGCAGCCGGGATCGAGCGCGTTCCCAGGGAAGTCGAGGTGGTACTCGTAGAGGCCGGAAAGGTCCTTCGCGGTCGGCCCGATCTTGACCAGGTCGGTCGCGTTCCAAGGCCCGCGCAGCGCGACGGTGGGCTGCCCGAACAGGGCATTGACGTCGAGCGGCCGGTACCGCTCTCCCGAGCCGCACTCGCCCGACTGGGCCACCAGCCGGACGACCGGGGCGTAGCGCCCGGCGAGCGCCTGCTCGTCTCCCGCGGCCGCGCCGGCGCGCGCAGGAACCCCGAGCGCCAGCAGCGCGACGGCGAGAGTGATGGCGTTTCGCGCCCACACGACCACGCCGTGTTCGACGCGAAGGGGCTCGTTCCCCGGCCTACGGCGGTTTCCGCCCGTTCGTCCGCTTCGGGTGAGGCGCCTTCCGGATTCCGATCGTAGGTTCGCCCGAGAACGCAACGTCCGCCCGGGGCGAGGAGCCCGGGGCGGATCGATTCCTGCACGAAAGGGATGCAGGAAGGGAGGCGGAGAGATGGCTGACACACACACCGACGTCCTGGTGGCCGCATACCAGGGCGTCGACGAGGCGACGGAGGACTTCGAGTCGTTCGTCGCGCTCGTGAAGGACAAGAAGCTTGCGATCGAGGGGGTGATCCTCGTCACGCACGCGGAGGACGGCAGCGTCGCCGTCCGCCAGACGGGCGACAACCTCGGCCGCAAGGGGATGGGCTGGGGCGGCGGGGTCGGCCTCGCGGTCGGCCTGTTCGCGCCGCCGCTGCTCGCGACCGCCGCGGTCGGGGCGGCTGCCGGCGGGTTAGTCGGGAAGTTCGTCGACCACCGAGTCGAGCACGAGCTCCACGACAAGCTCGGCGAGAACCTGCCGCCGGGCTCGGCCGGGATCATCGCCGTCTTCGACGACGAGCAGCGGCTCGCCGCCGAGCAGGCGCTGCCGGGAGCGCTCGCACTCTCGATCGTCCAGAGCGACAAGAAGGGCGTCTCGGCACTGAAGGGCTCCCTCGAGGAGGCGATGGGCAAGTTCAGCCCGGACCGCACCGTGCTGCCGATCCCCGACCGCAACTTCGGCGGGACGATCGGCAGAACGCTGGACGACTCGGTCGCCGACTGGAGCATCGTCCCGGGCCCGAAGACGCCCGAGGGCGCGCCGAACGTCCTGATCGTCCTGATCGACGACGCGGGCTTCGGCCAGCCGGAGACCTTCGGCGGCCCCGTTCGCACGCCGAACCTGACCCGTGTCCAGAAGGCAGGGCTGACGTACAACGCGTTCCACGTAACCGCCCTCTGCTCGCCCACGCGGGCGGCGATGCTGACCGGCCGGAACCACCACCGCGTCGGCTTCGGCTCGATCGCGGAGTTCCCGGCGCCGTTCCCCGGCTACACCTCGGCGAAGCCGCGCAGCTGCGCTGCCCTGCCGAGGATCCTGCGGGACAACGGCTACGTGACGGGCGGGTTCGGCAAGTGGCACCTGACACCGGACAACGTCCAGGGCGCGGCCGGCCCGTTCGACCACTGGCCGCAGTCGTGGGGCTTCGACCACTTCTGGGGCTTCATGAGCGGCGCCGCCGGCCAGTACGACCCGATCATCACCCAGGACAGCACGACCGTCGGGGTGCAGCCGGGCAAGGACGGCAAGCCGTACTACTTCCCGGACGACCTCACCGACAAGGCGGTCGAGTGGCTGCACGCCGTTCGTGCGCAGGACGCCGACAAGCCCTGGTTCATGTACTACTCGACCGGCTGCGCGCACGCGCCGCACCACGTGGAGAAGGAGTGGGCCGACCGGTACGAGGGCGTGTTCGACGAGGGCTGGGACGTTTACCGCGAGCAGACGCTCGAGCGGCAGAAGAAGCTCGGGATCGTCCCCGAGGACACCGTCCTCACGCCGCGGCCCGACCTCTTCCCCGCCTGGGACTCGCTCGACGAGGCGTCGAAGAAGCTCTACGTCCGCCAGATGGAGGTCTTCGCCGGGTACTCGGAGAACGCGGACTGGAACGTGGGCCGGCTGCTGGACTCGATCGACGACCTTGGCGACCTCGACAACACGCTCGTCTTCTACGTCTGGGGCGACAACGGCTCCAGCATGGAAGGTACGACGACGGGCTCGTTCAACGAGACGACGTTCCTGAACGGCCTCGTCCTCGACCCGGAGCGCCAGCTCGAGCTGATCGAGCAGTACGGCGGGATCGAGGCGCTGGGCGGCGAGCACACCGCGCCGCACTTCGCCTCGGCCTGGGCGCACGCCGGAAACACGCCGTTCCAGTGGGGCAAGCAGACGGCGAGCCACCTCGGCGGCACGCGCAACCCGATGGTGGTCGCGTGGCCGAAGCGGGTCGACCCGAGCGAGGAGGTTCGCGGGCAGTTCACGCACAGCATCGACATCGCCCCGACCGTGCTCGAGGCGGCGGGGATCCCGGAGCCGAAGTCGGTCGACGGGATCGCCCAGGAGCCGCTCGACGGCACGAGCTTCCTCTACACCTTCGACGACCCGAAGGCGGAGGAGCGGCACACGGTGCAGTACTTCGAGGTGCTCGGCTCACGGGCCGTCTACAAGGACGGCTGGTGGGCGGCGAGCAGGCTCGACAAGGCGCCGTGGGACTTCTCGCCGGAGACCCTGAAGCGGTTCGGGCCCGGATCCGGGTTCGACTTCGACGCCGACTCGCCCTGGGAGCTGTACTACCTGCCGGACGACTTCAGCCAGTCGAAGGACCTGGCCGCCGAGCACCCGGACAAGATCGAGGAGCTGAAGGAGCTCTGGTGGCAGGAGGCGGAGCGGAACCGGGTGCTGCCCCTGATGGGCTGGGCGGCGATCTTCTACGGGATCCTGCCGCCGCTGCCGACGATCACCCGCTTCACGTTCGCGGGCGACGTCCAGAACGTCCAGCGCGGCATGGTGCCGCGGGTGTACGGGCGGTCGTACGCGATCGAGGCCGAGCTCGAGGTGCCCGAAGAGGGCGCCGAAGGCGTGATCGTCGCGAACGCCGACTTCATCGGCGGCTTCGCGCTCTGGGTCGACGAGCAGCGCCTGCTGCACCACACGTACTCGCTCCTCGGCGTCGAGATGTACAAGCAGGTCTCGACCGAGCCGCTGCCGGCCGGCGAGGTCTCGGTGAAGATGCTGTTCGAGGCCGACGAGGCGAAGCCCGGGACGGGCGGCAACGTCAGCCTCTGGGCGAACGGCGACCGGATCGGCGAGGGCCGCATCGACCAGACCGTGCCGATCGCGTTCTCGACGTACGCGGGCATGGACGTCGGCCGCGACAACGGCCTCGTCGTCGACCTCGACTACGAGGACAGGGCGCCGTACGCGTTCACGGGGACGGTCAAGCACGTCGTCTTCGACCTGAAGCCGGCGACCCACGAGGACGAGCAGGCTCTGCACGAGCACGACTCGATCCACGCGGTCGCGCACGGCGTCGGCGCGTAGACGCGAGCCAGACGTGGGGCGGCGGGAGGAATCCGCCGCCCCACGCGTCCTACTCCCGCTTCATCATCGCGAGGGCTTCCTTCTCGAGGTCGACGTACTGCTCGCTCGAGACGTCGACGATCGCCTCCCTGATCGTTCCGCCGGTGAACGCGAAGGGGCTCGTGCCGGAGTAGTCGTCCGTCACCGGAGAGGCGGGGTCCTGGCCGACGTTCAGGCCCTCCCCGACGAGCGAGAAGTTGCCGGGCTGCGTCGTGATCGTTCCCTCGCCGACCTTCTCGTCGTCGATGAAGAGCGACAGGGTGCCCGTGGTGGGCATCGCGTCTCCCTCGCGCACGAACGAGAGGCCGAGGATCACCTTGCCCGTCGGGACCTCCTTCGTCGACTCGACCGTCTGCAGCTTGCTGCCGACGAAGTTGTAGGCGTACTTGAGCTTGCGGTCCTTGACGTAGAGGGCATGACCGCCGAAGCCGGCGCCGTGCGAGAACAGCACTCCGGCCGCGTCGGGCGACTCGACGTCGACCTCGACCGCGATCGAGTAGTTGCGGTTGCGGATGTTGACGGCGGCAGACTCGGGCACCTCGGCCGCCTCCGGGTAGTAGACGTAGCGCTCGCGCGGCGCCGTCACCTGGGGCCTCGTCGGGTCGGCCAGGACCTCGACCGCCGTGCGGTCGTCCAGCGGCAGCCCGTTGTAGAGGCCTGCCAGGTGGAACCAGTGGTTCACCATCTCCGCGACCTTGGCCGGCTGCTCCGCGGCCAGGTCGTGCATCTCGGTCGGGTCCGCCTCGGTGTCGTAGAGCTCCCAGCGATCCTGGTCGAAGTTGCTCCAGCCGGCGATCGTCGGATGCACCGAGACGGCCTTCCAGCCCTTGTGCCAGACGGCGCGCGAGCCCAGCATCGAGAAGAACGCCGACTCCTTGGGGGTCGGCGCGTCGGCGTCCTCGAAGGTCGAGCGGAAGCTGACGCCCTCGAGCGGGAGCTGCTGGTAGCCCTTGACGTCCGTCGGCAGCTCGACCCCGAGCAGGTCGTACAGCGTCGGCACGACGTCGGTCGCGTGCATGAACTGCTTGCGCAGCTCGCCCCCGGCGCGGATCCCGTGCGGCCACGAGATGACGAGTGGATCCGCGACGCCGCCCTCGAAGTTGTAGCGCTTCCACATCTTGAAGGGCGTGTCGAAAGCCCACGCCCAGCCGTTGGGGTAGTGGTTGTAGGTGGCCGGCGAGCCCAGCTCGTCGAGGTACTGCAGGTTCTCCTCGATCGTGTCCGGGATGCCGTTGAAGAACTTGTTCTCGTTCACCGACCCGTTCGGCCCGCCCTCGGCGCTTGCGCCGTTGTCGGAAACGAGCACGACGATCGTGTTCTCGAGCTGTCCCGATTCCTCGAGGAAGTCGAGCAGCCGCCCGATCTCGTGGTCGGTGTGCGAGAGGAAGCCCGCGTAGACCTCCGCCATCCGGCAGAAGAGCCGCTGCTCGTCGTCCGAGAGCGAGCCCCACGGGCGCACCACGTCGAGCTCGGGCCAGGGCTTGCCCTCGGCGTTCTTCTCCCCGGCGTAGGGGTTGAGCGGCGACAGCTCCGCCTCGGCAGGGAAGATCCCGAGCTCCTTCTGCCGCTCGAAGACCCGCTCGCGGTAGGCCTCGTAGCCCATGTCGAAGCGGCCCTCGTACTTCTCGATCCACTCCTTCGGCGCGTGGTGAGGCGCGTGCGTCGCGCCGGGGCAGAAGTACATGAAGAACGGCTTCTCGGGCGCGATCATCTTCGCGTCCTTGATGAACTCGATCGCCTTGTCGGTCAGGTCGGTGGTCAGGTGGTACCCCTCTTCCGGCATCGCCGGCTGCTCGACCGGGTGGTTGTCGTAGACGAGGTCGGGATACCACTGGTTCGTCTCGCCGCCGAGGAAGCCGTAGAAGCGCTCGAAGCCGCGGCCGACCGGCCAGTTGCGCTTGGTCGAGGCCATGTTCATCTCGTCGGACGGGCAGAGGTGCCACTTGCCGAGCATGTAGGTGTTCCAGCCGCGCTCGCCGAGCACCTCGGCGATCGTCGCGCACTCGAACGGGATGTGGCCGTTGCCGTTCGGGAAGCCGGTCGTCGCCTCGGCGATGCAGGCCATCCCGTTCGTCGTGTGGTTGCGGCCTGTGAGGAGCGACGAGCGCGTCGGCGAGCAGAGCGCCGTCGTGTGCCAGTTCGTGTAGGTGAGGCCGTTCTCGGCGAGCCTGGTGATGTTCGGCGTCTCGATCAGGCCGCCCCACGGCTCCATCGCCGAGAAGCCGACGTCGTCCAGCACGATGTAGAGGACGTTCGGGGCCCCCTCGGGCGCCGCCGGTTGCAGGTACGGCTCCCAGTCGGCCGTCGAGTCGCGGATGTCGACGTCGATCACGCCCTCGAAGCGCTTGGGCATCGGCTTCTCCTTCCTCGTCAGTGGGCGGCGTGTGCGTTGAGCTCGAGCCGGCGCACGGGCACGGAGTAGCGCTCGCGCGCGAGGTCGACGACCCCTTGCTCGAGCCAGGCGGTGCCGTGCTCGCCGACGAGCGCGAGCACGATCTCGTCGGCCGGGAACTCGCGCAGCCCGTCGTCGGCCGCCTGCAGCGGGTCGTGCGAGCCGACGTGGCCCGAGGCCTCGCAGTCGAGGCCGGCGAGCGCGCGGACGGTCCCTTCCAGGTGCTCCTCGGCGGCCGCGTAGGCGTGCTCGTCCCCGGTCCAGCGGGCGACCCGCGAGCTGACCGCCGGGGCCACGACGAAGACGGCCGTCGCGCCCTCGCCTCCGGCGGGAACCAGCTGCTCCAGGTCGCCCGTGCTGCAAACCCCGTCCGTCACGAGCAGTACGCGGTGAACGCCGTCGTGCACCGCCGGCGCCCCTCCCTCGAACCCCGTCGAGACCTCGCCCCCGGCCACGGCACCGCGCGGACGGCGCATCGCGAGCACCGCGCCGGCCACCAGCGCCACCAGGATGACGGCCCCGACCGCGAGCCAGGCGGCGAGCCCGGCGTCGAACGCCCACAGGATCGCGACCAGCAGGCCGAGCAGGGCGATCACCATGGGAACCGCCACGAACTCCGGCATGAACCTCTTCATCGTCCCCCTCCCGCGGAGAGCGGTCCGGAGCACGCGGGCCGGGCCCGCGTGCTCCTTGTGCTCAGGTCGTCGTCTCGGCCGCGTCGTGCAGCTCCCGTGCCGCCGCTCCGATCGCGACGAGGTCGGCGGGATGCACCCACGCGTCGGCGAGCAGGGCCCCGTCGGCGGCCAAGAGCTTGTCGCGCAGCGGGATCGCCCAGGTGTGCTCGATCAGCGCGACCGCGGCACTGGTGCCCTCGGGGATCGCGTCGCCGAGGTACCAGACGTCCTCGTCGAGCACGTGCCCGTCGGCGCCGGCCGCCGCGCCGAGCTCGAGCCCGGCCTCGATCGCCCCTTCCTCGCCCGTCCCGGCGCCGACCAGCGCGCCGACGAGGGCGCCGAACTCCTCGGCCTCGTCCTTGCTCAGGTCGGAGCGCTGGACGGTCTCGACCTCGCCGTTCTCCTTCTTCACGAACAGCAGGTCGATCAACCGGATCGTCCCGGTCTCCTTCAGCCGCTCGAACTCGGGCATGATCTCGCCCTCGAACCGCGTCCGGTCGAACGCGATCACGAGCAGCTGGACGGGGCCGTACGGGGAAGCGGGTGTCTCCTGGGCGCTCATGACCCACCCGCCAGCAGCTTCTGCTTCTGGGCCGCGAACTCCTCGTCGGTGAGGATCCCCTGCTCCTTCAGCTTGGCGAGCCGCTCGAGCTGCTCGACCATGTCCACCTGGGGCGCCGCCGCCGGCGCCGGTGCGGGCGGCGGGGCCTGCTGCGCCTCGAGCTCTTCGAGACGCGCATCACGCTCGGCGTCGGCCTCGCGCCCCTCCTGCACCTTCTTCCCGGTGTAGTAGGCCGCACCGCCGACCATCGCGGCGCGTGCAAGTGGTCGTCGTCGTCTGAACATCGTCTTCCTCCTCCCCGCGCCTAGACGGCGACGGGCTCCGTGGTCTCCGTGCCGTGCAGCGCGCTCTGCAGCTTCTCCTCGGCCTCGTGGGAGAGCGAGGTCTTGAGCACCGTGCCGCCGAACCTGCTCATGGCGGCGACGGCCTTGTCCGGCGTCGCCTTCTCGATCACGAGGAAGAGCGCCGAGGTGCCCGGCTTCAGCATGTCGCGGACCTGCTGCTGGAACTCCTTGTCGATCCCGGCCTGCTCGAGCTTCCCGAACAGCGCCCCGAGGCCGGCCCCCATCGCCATCCCGAGCACGGGGACGAAGAAGAGCAGGCCGAAGAAGAAGCCCCAGAACATCCCCCACGTGGCGCCGGTGCCGACCGCGTGGTGGTTGGTGGTGACGTGGAACTTGCCGTCCTTGTCGCAGACGATCGCGGCGATCGCGTCGGGCTGGATGATCAGGTCCTCGGCGAGGCGCTCCGCTTCCTTCTCGGCCTTCAGCGCGGTCTCCTCGTCGGGATACCCGATGGCGATCAGGTCGGCCATCTTCCGCACTCCTTTCGCTACTACGAGCCCGCGGACTGGCCGCGGGGCCGGCGGAGATTCCTGTCACGGCCAGGCTCCCGTGCCGGCGGCGCCGGTGCATCGCCCGGTTGGGGTGAAGCGGGCCCGAGGCCGGGTCATCCCATCCGGGCGATGTAGGGGCGCGGGGCCGGCGGTTAGCTGGGCGCACCGAGACGGAAGGGAGGTATCGCGCATGAGGACCACGCAGGACTACGACGTGGCCCGCACGTACTCCGAGTCGCCGGCGGCGCCCGCGGGAGACGAGCCGGAGGGCATGGGCTGGATCGTGTTCGCCACGGTGATGCTCGGCCTCGCGGCGCTGTGGAACGTCTTCGCGGGGATCGCGGCGATCGCCGACGCGCACGTCTACGTCGCGAACGCGAACTACGTCTTCAGCGACCTGAGCACGTGGGGCTGGATCGTCATGCTCCTCGGCATCGCGCAGGGCATCGCCGCCCTCGCCCTGATGTCGGGCAGCGAGCTCGCGCGCTGGTTCGGCATCGCCGTCGCCGGCATCAACTCGATCGCCCAGCTGATGTTCATCCCGGCGTTCCCGTTCTGGGGGATCGCGATGTTCGCGGTGGACATGCTGATCATCTACGGCCTGGCCGTCTACGGCGGGGCGCGGCTCCGCAGGACGTGAGGCGGGCGGACGGGGGCGGCGCCGCGGTCGGAAGCAGCTCGGCGCCGCTTTACCGTCTCCCGGCTACGTGAGAATGCGCTCGTGGAGCTCCTGAGGCGCTGGCGTCACACGCCGACCGCGGCCGCGGCCGCGCCGGAGGCGATCCCCTCCCAGGAGCTGCAGGCGCTCGGCTCGACCTTCGCCGCGCCCAGGTGGCTGAGGGATCTCGGCCGCACCGCGTGGCTGCTCGTCGGGCTGATCGCCCTGATCGTCGGCTTCGTGTGGCTGCTCGGCATGACCTACACGATCGTCGGCCCGTTCGTCGGCGCGACGATCGTCGCCGCGGTGACCTCGCCGCTCGTCGCCCGGCTGGCACGGCACATGCCGCGCGCCGCCGCCGTGGCACTCGTGATCGTCGGGATCCTCGCGGTCGCCGTGGCGGTGCTGCTGCTGGTGCTCAGCGGTATCACGGGCCAGAAGGACGAGATCGCGGCGGATGCGTCCGCGGGGGTGACGAAAGTGCAGGGCTGGGCCGAGAGCCTCGGCGTGGACACCTCGGGCTCCTCGAGCGCGGCGCAGAGCGTCAAGAAGGACGTGCCCGCGATGATCTCGTCGCTCGTGAACGGCGTGATCAGCGGGATCCGCGGCCTGACCTCGCTCGTCTTCGCCCTCTCGCTCGCCCTGCTCAGCCTGTTCTTCCTGCTCAAGGACGGCCCCACGCTCCGGCGATGGGTCGACCACCACCTCGGCGTCCCGCCCGGGGTGGCGACCACGATCACCGGCGGCGTGCTGCGGGCGCTGCGCGGCTACTTCCTCGGCGTGACGATCGTCGCGGCCTTCAACGGCGTCGTGGTCGGGCTGGGCGCGCTCCTGCTCGGCGTGCCGCTCGCCGGCACGATCGCCGTCGTGACCGTCGTGACCGCGTACATCCCCTACATCGGCGCGTTCGTCGCCGGCGCGTTCGCCGTCGTGATCGCCCTGGGCGCGAGCGGGACGACGACGGCCGTAATCATGCTCGTGATCGTCATCCTCGCGAACGGCCTGCTGCAGAACATCGTCCAGCCGTTCGCGATGGGCTCGGCGCTCGACCTCCACCCGCTCGTCGTGCTCGTGGCGACGATCGCCGCCGGCTGCATCTTCGGAGCGCTCGGCCTGATCCTCGCCGCGCCGCTGCTCTCCGCAGCGGTACACATCATGCGCGACCTCTCCCGCGCGCAGGGTCAGCGCGGCAGCGCGCCCGAGTCCTCCGGCGCCGGCTAACAGCCCTCAGCGGTCGCTGCTGACGAGGACGCGCAGGTGCTCGCCCAGACCGAGCCGTTGCGCCTCCGAGATCGCCTCGCTGCGGCTCGAGACGCCGAGCTTGCGGTAGACGGAGATCGCCTGGGTCTTGATCGTGTTGCGCGAGACGAACAGCTGCTCAGCGATCTCGCGGAAGGACAGGTGGGTCGCCAGCAGCGGGAGCAACCGGAGCTCCGCGCGGGTCAGGCCCGCCTGGTGCGCTCCCTCCTGCTCCGGCGTCACCGCAACCTCGCGCTCGAGCTCCTCCGCCCGCGCGAGCAGCGGTCCGAAGCCCCGGAAGCGGCGCAGCAGCCCGGCCGCGTCCTCGAGCAGCCGCTCGGCGGCCTCGACGTCTCGCAGCGTGACGAAGCCGTTCGCCAGCTCGAGCCGGACCTGGATCGCGAGCCAGGGGACCGCCGTCGTCAAGTGGGGAGCCAGCTCCACGCCCGCGGTCAGCGCGGCGCGCGCCTCGTTCCAGCGACCGTGCCTGAGCATCGTGCGGGCAGTGGCGGCGCAGTCGACCGACCGGGCCAGGTAGCCCTCGACCGCCGAGGAGGCCACGAGCTCGTGGAGCTCCTCGCAGAGGGCGTCGGCGCGGTCGTGATCGCCCAGCTCGGCCGCGATCAGCGCCCGCTCGCCGAGGGCGACGACGTGGCTCTCGGTGGCGCCCGCCGCCTCCGCGGCCTCGGCCGCGTCGCCGAGGATCGCGTCGGCCCGCTCGTGCTTGCCGAGCAGCAGCAGCGCCACGCCCTGCGCGAGCAGCGCGCCGGAGCGCCACCCGCTGCCGGCGGCGAGGCCGGCGAGCGCAGCGTTGGCGTCGGCGAGCATCTGCCTCGGCCCCTCGCGGCACAGCCAGGCGCTCATGGTCGCGAGCCAGGGCTTGATCGTCCGCGTCCCGTCGGGCAGCCGACCGCGGAAGGTGCCGCTGCTCGCCGCCTCTAGCCACCGCTCGGCCTCCTCCGGGCGCCCGCGGACGGCATGCACGCCGCACGCCTGGACCGCGATCGCCGGGTAGCGCTCGAGCAGGCCCGCCTCCTCGAAGCGCCGCAGCCAACGCTCGAGCGTCGCGACGCGGCCCGAGTAGTAAAGGGGCATCACGAGCTCGGCCAGGATCGCGGCCGCGCGGTCGGCGTCACCGCCCGCGAACGCGTGCTCGAGCGCGGACTCGTCGTCGCCGTGCGCCTCGAACCAGTCCGCCGCCCGGCTGTGCAGGCCGGGAAGCAGCTCCGGCTCGTTCTCGACGAGCTCGCGGTGGAGCATGTCGCGGAAGAGGTGGTGGTAGCGGTACCACTCGCGCCTGCTGTCCAGCGGCACGAGGAAGAGGTTCGCGCGCTCGATCTTCTCGAGCTCCTGCGCCGAGCCCTCGTCTCGCAGCATCGCGTCGCAGAGCGAGCCGCACATGCGGTCGAGCACGGCGGTGCGCCGCAGGAACCGCAGCGGCCCGGGGCGCAGGTGCGCGAGGTACTCGGAGCGGAAGTAGTCCGCCAGGTAGCGGTCGTCGCCGGAGACGGCCGCGGCCTCGACGTCATCCTGCCTCCCGTCGCGGATCGAGAGCGCGGCCAGGTAGAGCGCGGCCGGCCAGCCCTCGCACTGCTCCACGAGCTCGGCCGTGCGCCCGGCGCTCAGGCGGAGTCCCGTCTCGCGCAGCAGCAGCTCGGCCTCGCGGTTGCTCATGGCGAGCTCGGCCGCGCCGAGCTCGAGCAGGCGGCCGCTCGCGCGCAGCGGCGCCAACGCCAGCCTCGGCGGCGTGCGGCCGGCGAGCACGAGCATCGAGCGCTCGGTCTCGTCGTCGACCAGCGCAGCGATCGCCTCCAGCGATGCCCGCGAACGAAGCAGGTGGACGTCGTCCAGCACGAGCACGAGCGGGCCGCAGTCGGCCAGCGCCCTCGCGAGCCGCGGCAGGGCCTTCGTCCAGATCGACGCGCCGGGCGTCTCGAGCGCGTCGAGCACGCGCTGCTCCACAGGCTCGTCGTGCTCGAGCGCGGCGGCGATGTGCCGCAGGAGGACGATCGGGTCGTTGTCGCGCTCGTCGACCGTCACCCACGCGAGGCGTCGTCTCTCGCGCGCCGCCCACTGGGCGAGCAGCGTCGTCTTCCCGTACCCGGCCGGCGCGATCACGGTCGTGACCGCCATCGAGGTCGTCGCCCGCATGCGGTTAACGAGCGCCGTGCGTGAGACGGTTCCCTCGCGCAACGGAGGAACCTGGATCTTCGACTCGAGGAAGTCGAACGTCGGGTGCCTCCGGGCCAGCTCGAGCAGCGGCGCCCTCGCCTCTCGCTGGCGGGCGCTCACGACGGGCGCTCCGACCGGGACGGGCCGGGTACGACGGGGGCCGACATGCAACGCGAGTATCCGCCTCCGCGGCGGCGCCGCCAATGGCGTTTCCACGAGTCCTCCGTGTGGGTTTTCCACAAGGGTTTCCGTGGTGCCCACACCAGGTGTCGCCCCCGAGACCGACTTGTCTGCCTACCGAATGTCCGTATCCTCTCCGCATGGGCACACATGCCGCGGCGGCGGGAGTCGCCGAGCGGCGCTCGTCGGCTAGCTCCACCTATCTCATCGGGGTCGCCCTTGCGGGGGTGGCCGCCACGATGCTCGCGGTCTGGCCGGTCTGGTTCAGCCCCCTCGTCTCGCACGCACACGCGGCCGCGGTAGCCAGGGGCCTGCTGGTGGCGTGCTACGTCGGCGTCGGCCTGTACACCTGGTCGCGCCGCCCCGGCAGCCGGGTCGGGCTGCTGATCGCCGGCGCCGGCCTCCTCTACTCGACGACCTCGCTCGCCGCGATCGACCGCCCGCTCCCGCACACGCTCGGCCGGCTCGCGCTCGCTGCGCAGGTGGTCTACTTCGCCTTTCTCTTCGTCAGCTTCCCGCGCGAGCGGCCGGCCACGGCCGTCGAGCGCCGCTTCGTCGTCGCGACCGTCGGAGTGAGCGCGGCGGTGTGGGCCGTCAACCTGCTCTTCGCCGACACGCTCCCCCGCGGCGGCCCGCTGATCGACTGCTCGACGCGCTGCCCGGACAACGCCCTCCAGGTCGTGGAGACGCCCCACCCCGTGACGACGGTGCTCGGCCTGACCGCCACCGTGCTGACCGCTCTGATCGTGCTGGCGCTGATCGTCCTGCTCGCCCGCAAGGCGGCCTCGGCGACGCTGATCCGGCGCCGCCTGGTCGTGCCGCTGCTGTACGCGTCGATCCTGTTCGCGGCGAGCTACGCGACCTACAGCTTGGTCAGCCAGGCGGGCGGCGGGTCGCCCGGCCCGAGCCTGCGAGTCCTCGGCGTGGTCGGGGCCTTCTCGGTTCCGCTGGCGCTGCTGTACGGGCAGCTCCG
Organism: Gaiellaceae bacterium; assembly: GCA_035455445.1. Taxonomy (GTDB): domain Bacteria; phylum Actinomycetota; class Thermoleophilia; order Gaiellales; family Gaiellaceae; genus AC-32. The sequence goes on from DATIFC010000155.1 coordinate 18,108, forward strand.
GGAGCGCCTGTTCGCCGCGGCGAGCCTCTGGCGCACGATGGGGCGAGTCGGCCCCCGGCAGGTGACGCCGGAGCGCATGGAGGCCTTCCTCGGCGAGACGCTCGGCGACCCGAGCTTGGCGCTCGCGCTCTGGAGCGCGCCTCAGGGCAACTACGTCGACGTCGAGGGCGAGCCGGTCGAGCTGCCGGAGCCCTCCGAGACGCGCAGCGTGACGCGCATCTCCAGGGGCGGCTCGCCGTCGCTTGCCCTGGTGCACGACGCGGCGCTCGACGACGACGTGGACGTCGTCCGCGGGCTCGGCGGGGCTGCGGCCACCCTGCTCGAGAACGCGACGCTCGTCGACGAGCTCCAGGCCTCGCGCGCCCGGATCGTCGAGTCCGCGGAGCAGGAGCGGCACCGGCTCGAGCGCGACCTCCACGACGGCGCCCAGCAGCGCCTCACCTCGATCCAGATCAAGCTCGCACTCGCCCGCGAGCACGCGCCCGACGGCCAGCTCGCCACCGAGCTCGACGAGGTCGCGAGGGACGCCGCCAGGGCCGCCTCCGAGCTGAGGGCCCTCGCCCACGGGATCTACCCGCCGCTCCTGCACGACGCGGGCCTCGGGCCCGCGCTGCGGTCGCTCGCGGGCTGGGCGACGATCCCGATCCGCGTCGTCGACCGCGGCGTGGGGCGTGCCGCTGCCGGGGTCGAGCTGGCGATCTACTTCTGCGCGCTCGAGGCGCTGCAGAACGTGAGCAAGCACGCCGGCGAGGGCGCGCGGGCGGTCGTGACGCTGTCGCGCGCCGCCGGCGAGATCGACTTCGAGGTGCGCGACGACGGGGCCGGCTTCGAGCCGGCGCCCCACGCCAACGGCATCGGGCTCGTGAGCATGCGAGATCGGATCGGCGCGATCGGCGGCCGGCTCGACGTCCGCTCCTCGCCGGGCGAGGGGACGACCGTCTCCGGGAGCGTGCCGGCGGGCGACGAGACCAACCGCGCGTGAGCGGCGAGGCGACGGTCCGGGTGGTCGTCGGGGAAGACAGCTTCCTGACCCGCGAGGCGATCGGCGCCCTGCTGGAGAGCACCGAGGGCGTCGAGCTCGTCGCGACCTGCGAGGACGCCGACAGCCTGCGCGCCGCGATCGAGGCCGAGCGGCCCGACGTCGTGCTGACGGACATCCGGATGCCGCCGAAGAACCGGGACGACGGGATCAGGCTCGCGATCGAGCTTCGCGAGACCCAGCCCGAGATCGGCGTCGTCGTGCTCACGCAGCACGCCGACCCCGGGTACGCGGCGCTGCTCTTCGACGGTGGCTCGGAGGGCCGCGCCTACCTGCTCAAGGAGCGCCTCAAGGACCGCGCCGAGCTCGTCCGGGCGCTGCAGACGGTCGCCGAGGGGGGCTCGGTCGTCGACCCGCTCGTCGTCGAGCGGCTGCTCGAGGCGCAGCACCGCCGCGAGGACTCGCGCATCGCGTCACTGACTCCACGCGAGCTCGAGATCCTGGCGCTGATCGCGGAGGGCCGGAGCAACGCCGCGATCGCGGAGAAGCTCGTCGTCACGAAGCGCGCCGTCGAGCGGCACATCAACAGCATCTTCCTGAAGCTCGGTCTGCGGAACGAGGGCGACGTCAGCCGGCGCGTCAAGGCCGCGCTCCTCTACCTCTCGGGCGAATCCACCGACGGCCCCTGACACGCGCGCCGCGGCGTCACCCACTCCGGGTGATGCCGAGGTACCAAGCGAGAGAGAAGCTCGCAGGGTGACTCACACCGCGCCAACGACGCACGCGCAGGCGTCCAAGCACGAGCGCCTCGCCTGGCGGACGTGGGTGCCGTGGACGCTCGTCGTCCTCGCCGCGGTCATCGGGCTGGTCGCGTCACTCAACGTCTGGGTCAAGCGCCAGGCGCTGAGCACGGACAACTGGACGAACGCCAGCTCGCAGCTGCTCGAGAACGACCAGATCCGTGGCGCGATCTCGGTCTACCTCGTGAACCAGCTCTATACGAACGTCGACGTCACCCAGCGGCTCGAGCAGCGGTTGCCGCCGGCGCTCGACCCGCTCGCGCCGCAGATCTCGCTCGGGCTGCAGCAGGTGGCCGTTCGCGCGACCGACGAGCTACTCTCGCGGCCGCGGGTGCAGCAGCTCTGGAAGGAGGCGAACCGGCGCGCGCACCAGCTCTTCATCGCCGTCCTGGACGGCAAGAAGGGAGTCCTCGTCTCGAGCGACGGCAACGTCGTGCTCAACCTGCAACCGATCCTCAAGCAGTTAGCCGACCAGACCGGGATCGGCTCCAGGCTGGAGGGACGCTTACCACCTGACGCCGGGAAGATCGTGATCATGAAGGGCAACCAGCTCGAGACCGCGCGCAAGAGCGTCAAGGTGATCCGCGTCCTCAGCTACTTCCTCTTCTTCCTCGTGATCGCGCTCTACGCCGTCGCGATCTACCTCGGCCGCGACCGGCGGAAGCTGCTGATGGGCACGGGCGTGAGCGTCCTGGTCGTCGGGCTGCTCGTGCTGGTCGTGCGCCGCTTCGCCGGGAACTACCTGGTGGACGCCCTGACCGGGAACCCGGACGCGAAGGGCGCCGTGACCGCGGCCTGGGCGATCGGGACGCAGCTCCTGCGCAACACGGGCGTCAACGCGGTCATCTACGGCGTCGTGATCATGTTCGCGGCCTGGATCGCGGGCCCGTCGCGGCCGGCGACGTGGCTGCGGCGGGTGTCGGCGCCGACGATGCGAGAGCACCCGGTCGTCGTCTACGGCGCGGTCTCGCTGGTGCTGTTCCTCGTCCTGCTGGCCGGCCCGACCGACGCACAGCGCATCTTCCCGCTGCTGATCCTCTTCGCCTTCGCGTACGCCGGCACCGAGGTGCTCCGGCGGCGGACCGCACGGGAGTTCCCGGCCGAAGGCCGGCGCGAAGCCCCCGCGGGGTGAGGGTTCACCCCATCGGGGCGATGCCGGGGCGCCCGACCTGCGCTGAAGTGGCGGCGTGATCGCGCACCTCCTGCCCGTCATCCTCCTGACGACCGGCGTCGGGGCTGCGATGATGCGCCTCGGAATGCGCAACGGACTCCTCAACGCCCGCCTGCAGAGCCGCCGCTGCGCCTCGTGCTCGCGACGGATCGAGGGCTGGCACTGCCCGAGCTGCTCGCGCCGATGACGCTCGCCCGTCTCTCCCGCGCCGCGGCGGCGCTCCTCGCGCTCGTCCTCGCGGTCGTGGTCGCGGGCTGCGGCGGCTCCAGCAAGAGCTCAGGGCCCTCCCAGGCCGAGTGGGCCGACGGCATGTGCAGCGCGTTCGTCGACTGGCAGAACAACCTCAAGGCGGCCGGCCAGAAGGTCTCCGGGGGCAACCTCTCGAAGTCGACCCTCGAGGACACCGCGAACGCGATCTCGGACGCCAACAAGCAGCTGAAGGACGACCTCGACGGCCTCGGCAAGCCGCCGACGCCGACGGCCGACCAGGCGAAGTCGGCGCTGACGCAGCTCACCGAGGAGCTGAGCAAGAGCGTCGACCAGATCCGCTCGGCACTCTCGGGCTCGGGCGGGGTCCAGGCGGCGGTGACCGCCTCGGCGGGGGCGATCCAGGCGATGAGCCAGGACGTGCAGACCACGGCGACGAAGCTCGACTCGCTCTCGAAGGACGACTCATGGAAGAAGGCGTTCCAGAGCTCGGAGTCCTGCAAGAAGCTCTCGGGCTGAGCGTCACCTGGGTCGGACATAGCACCGTCCTCCTCGAGGCAGGCGGCGTGCGCCTGCTCACCGATCCTCTGCTGCGGCCGCGCCTGGGGCCCCTGCGCCGGGTCGCGCCGGCGGCGGCGCCGCTCGACGAGGCAGTGGACGCGATCCTGATCTCGCACGTCCACCGCGACCACCTCGACGTGCCGTCGCTCAGGCTCGTCGAGTCGAGGCAGCTCGTCGTGCCGCGCGGGTCGGGCGCGCCCCTCCGGCGCCGCGGCTTCGCGCCGGTCGTCGAGCTCGACGAGGACGAGGAGCTCTCCGTCGGCGAGCTCACCGTTCGCGCCACCCACGCGGCCCACCGCGCGCGGCGCAACCCGCACTCCGCGAGCACGCCGGCCCTCGGCTTCCTGATCTCGGGCGCCGGGCGACTGTACTTCGCCGGCGACACGGAGGTGTTCGACGGCATGCGCGAGCTCCCCCCGCTGGACGTCGCGCTCCTGCCGATCTGGGGCTGGGGGCCTCGCCTGGGCCGCGGGCATCTCGACCCGCGCCAGGCCGCCGAGGCGCTACGCCTGCTCCGGCCTCGGGTCGCGGTCCCGATCCACTGGGGCACCTACCTCCGCGTCGGGATGAGCCGCGAGGAGGCGGTGCTGCGCGAGCCGGCCGAGCGGTTCGAGCGCCTCGCCGCGGAGCTCGCGCCCGAGGTGACGGTGCGGATCCTGGCCCCCGGCGAGCGCCTCGAGGTGGCCGCCGACCGAGGCGGCGGGCAGTGAGGCACCTGCGCAGGCCGGCGCTGAAGCGCGCCTTGCTCGGCGCCGCCAGCCTCGCCATCATCCTCGCCACCTTCTTCTACTTCCTGCCGACGATCGCGAACTACGGCGACGTCTGGCGGGTGGTCAAGCAGCTCTCCTGGGCGGAGATCGCCGCGCTGCTCGGGGCGACCGCCCTCAACCTCGCCACCTTCGCCCCGCCCTGGCAGGTCGCGCTCCCCGGGCTCACCTTCCTGCAGGCCCTGACGGTCACCCAGGCCTCGACCGCCCTCTCGATCGTCGTCCCCGCCGGCATCGCGGCCGGGGTCGCCGGCTCGTACGGGATCCTCCGCGGCTGGGGCTTCTCGCTGCGGAACGTGACCCGCGCGATCACCCTCACGGGGCTCTGGAACCAGTTCCTCAACCTCACGTTCCCGATCGTGGCCGTCTTCCTGCTCGCGCTCTCCGGCGAGAGCAGCGCCGCGCTCGCCACGGTGGCCTTCGTCGGCGTCGCGATCCTGGGTGTGGTGATCGCGGGCTTCGTCCTGATCCTCGTCAGCGACCGCCTCGCCGAGGACATCGGCAACGTCGCGGCCCGCTTCGCGAACTGGGCGCTGGCCAAGGTCCGCCGCGGCCCGGTCTCGTGGGACGGCGCCAGCTTCGAGCGCTTCCGCGACGAGGCCGGCGACCTGCTCGAGCGCCGCTGGCACCTGCTGACGGCGGCGGCTCTGGTCGCCAACCTCACGGTCTTCGTGCTGCTCGTGGTCTCGTTGCGCGCCCTCGACGTGCCGGCCTCGGAGGTGACGGTGGTGGAGGCGTTCGCCGCGTGGTCGCTCGCCCGCCTGGTCGGGTCGGTCCCGATCACCCCCGGCGGGATCGGCGTCGTCGAGCTCGCGTTGACCGGGACGCTCGTCGGCTTCGGCGGCAACAACGCGGGAGTCGTCGCGGCGGTGCTGGTCTACCGCTTCCTGACGGCGGTGCCGACGCTCCTGCTCGGCCTCGGGGCGGCATTCACGTGGAGGCGGCGCAGGCCGCCCGGAGCTACCGAGGATCTTTCATCCGGTCGGGGCGATGTCGCGACCGCCCCGAGGGCCGAGTCTTGACCCGTAGCTCACGTTCGACCCATCAGGAAGGGAGCGGCATGGACGAGCTCGGTTGGAAGTTCTGGCTGTGGGTGATCGGCGTTTCGCTCGCGATCGGCATCGGCGGACTGCTGCTCTTCCTGCTGATCGGCGCCGCCTGGTACTCGTGGGGCTTCTTCGGCGCTCTGATCTTCTTCTGCGTGATCGCGCTGGCCTACGGCTACTTCTGGGACCGGCGCCAGCGGCGGCGCGAGATCTAGCGGCGGGCGAGATGAACATCGCGCTCGGAAGCACGCTCCCGTGCGCCGACGGCCCGGTGCGCGAGCTGGCCGACGTCGTCGTCGACGCGGCGGGCAGGCGGGTGACGCACGTCGTCGTCCAGCCCAAGCGGCACCACGAGGCCGCCCGGCTCGTCCCGCTCGACCTGCTGGCCGAGAACGCGAGCGGCCTCCTGCTCTGCTGCACGGCCGACGCGCTCGACCGGCTCGAGCCGGTGCGTGAGTACGCCTACCTGCCCGCGGGCACGCGTCCCGAGGAGGGCGGCGACTGGAGCATCGGCGTCGAGGACGTGCTCGTCGCGCCGAGCTTCGAGCCCCTCGACGCGGCCGAGCCGGAGCTCGACCCGAACGTGAACCTGATGTACGACCGCGTTCCCAAGGGCGAGGTGGAGCTCCGACTGACCAGCTCGGTGTACTCGGCCGACGAGCATCACGTCGGCTCCGTGCACGGGGTCGAGGTGGGCGAGGGCGGCGCCATCGCCGTGCTCACGCTCCTGCGCGGGCACCTGTGGTGGCGGCGCGAGATCTCGGTGCCGACGGACGCGATCGCGGCCTTCGAGAACGACCTGGTCACGCTCGCGGTCGAGAAGCGCGCCCTGAAGCGGTTCCCCTCGCGCAGGGCACGCGACCCGAGCTGACGCAGAGCGGGCCGAGGGAGGCGCGTGGCGTCGTGAAGCCGACACTCGGAAGCCCACCGGAGGCGCCGAACCGCACGACGCGCCGGGAGCGCGAGCTCAGTCGGCGCGAGGCGCTCGAGGCGCGGGCGCGCGCGCTGAAGGAGCGCGCCGAGGCCGAGCGGCGCCGGCACGCGTCGGTCGCGGCGCTGTTCGAGCTCGTCGACCGCGACGGCGAGGTCGGCGGCGGGATCATCGCCGGCGCCCTCGCGTACCGCCTCTTCATCTGGCTGCTCCCCCTCGCGCTCGTGGCGGTCGCCGGGCTCGGGATCGGCGCGGACACGGCCCACGAGACCCCCGAGCAGGCCGCGAGCTCGCTCGGCCTCGGCGGGCTCGTGACCAACTCGGTCGCGGGCGCCGCGAACAGCTCGGCCCGCTGGTACGCGCTCCTCGTCGGGGTCGGCGGGCTGCTCCTGGCCACGCGCAGCGTGCTTCGCACGATGATCGTGGCGCACCGGCTCGTGTGGGCCGACGCGCGCGCGGCCGCCCCGCGCCCGACGGCGACCGCGACGCTGAAGCTCCTGGGGCTGCTGGTGGGCTTCTTCGCCACGGCGGCCGTGGTGAGCTTCCTGCACGCGCGCGTGGGCGGACTCGGCGTGCTCGGGACGATCGCCGCCGTCCTCGCCTACGCGGGGCTCTGGCTGCTCGTCTCGCTCGACCTTCCCCACCGGGAGGCGCCGTGGACGGCGCTGCTGCCGGGCGTCGCGCTGTTCGCGGTCGGCATCGAGGTGCTGAACGTCGTGACGGCGTTCGTGATCGCCCCCTACGCCGCGACCAAGGGAGGCACGTACGGGGCGCTCGGGATCGCCGCCGGCCTGCTCCTCGGGCTGTTCCTGGTCGGGCGGCTCGTCGTCGTGTCCGCCGAGCTCAACGCCACGCTCTGGGAGCAGCGGCGGGCGTAGCGGCTCAGACCGGCTCGTACACGACTTCCGTCCCGGCCAGGAAGTCCGGTAGCGCGCGCCTGCGGCGGTCGACGAGCGCCGGCAGGAAGCCTGCGCCGAGCGGGATGATCGCGAGGATCAACCCGACGAGCCGCGCGAGCGCGCGCGGAACCGACGGCGGAGCCCCGCTGCGCGCGACGACGCGCAGGCGCATCAGCCACAGCCCCGGGGTCTGGCCGGTGACGCTCCAGAAGCC
>DATIFC010000156.1:0-2231 GCA_035455445.1 Gaiellaceae bacterium
GGCAGCGCCGTTCATCCTGCTGGGCCGCCACTAGCGCTCCGCGGGATCCGCCGCGTGCAGCACCGTCTCGTCGGCGAGCGCGGTAGCCTCGGGCTTCGCCTCGTCCTCGCTCGTCTCGACCGGGCGGCCGCAGTTGGCGCAGAAGCTCGCATCGGCCGGCAACGGATGGTCGCAGCCCTCGCAGGCGACGACCGGGGCGGCTCCGACCGGCCGGCCGCAGTTGGCGCAGAAGTGCGACCCCCACGGCACCGGCGCGCCGCACTCACAGGTCGTCGGAGCGCGTCGCGCGGTCGCGACGGCCTCGAGCATCGAGTCGAGCTCGCCGAGTCGCTCCTCCAGCGCGACGATCTCGCGGCACTGCTCGATCAGGAGCTGGTCGCGGAAGCTCGAGCGCCGGTACATCTCGAGCGTCAGCCCGCCGAGGTGCCGGATCCGCTCCTCCCGCGCCTTCACGATCGCCCGCCGCTCGCGCCGTAGCGCTCCCGGGGACGGCGCCCGCCGCAGTACGCGCGGAGGACTCGCCGCCGAGCCGCCGCCCGAGCGCCGGCGCAGGCGATCTAGCAGGGAAAAACGCGCCACGAGCGGCGCGAGTCTAGCAGTGGGACCGGACTCTCCTAGAAGCGGTGCTCGTCCGCCGCACGGCGGCCGAAGCCGGCCACGAAGGCGACGAACAGGAGCAGCCCGACGAGGCCGACCACGATGCCGACCCACGGGATCACGAACCCGAAGATGATCCCGATCACGATGAGCGCGATGGCGACGCCGATCATGGCCCCGGGATTCCCGCGTCGCGCACTCGCAAACTAGAGGTCGATCACGACGAGCCGTTCCTCGGTCAGCTCGCGCACCGCGTACGCCGGGCCCTCGCGGGTGTTGCCCGAGTCCTTGACGCCGCCGTAGGGCATCTGGTCGGACCGGAAGGTCGGCGCCTCGTTGACGATCACCCCGCCGAACTCGAGCTCCTGCCCCGCGCGCATGGCGGTGTCGAGGCGGCTGGTGAAGATCCCGGCCTGCAGGCCGTAGCGCGTCGAGTTGGCGAGCTCGATCGCCTCGTCGAGCGAGGCGACGGCGTTCACCGTCACGACCGGCCCGAAGACCTCCTCGCAGCTGACCTTGAGCTCGGGCGACGCGTTCGCGATCACCGTCGGCCCGATCAGCCCGTCCCGCTCCTCGCCGCCTGCCAGGATCTCGGCCCCGCCCTCGCGCGCCTCGCCGATCCAGTCCAGGATCCGCTCGCGCGCGTCCTCGTCGATCACCGGCCCGACGTCGGTCTCCTCGTCGGCGGGGTCGCCGACCTTCAGCGCCTCGACCCGCGGCAGGAACGCCTCGACGAAGCGGTCGTACGCCGGGCGCTCGACGTAGAGCCGCTGCACCGAGATACAGCTCTGGCCGGCGAACGAGAAGGCGTTGGCCGCCATCGCCGCGGCGGCGGCCTCGACGTCGGCGTCGGCCGTCACGATCACGGGCGTCGCGTTGCCGAGCTCGAGGCTGACCTTCTTCCTCGGTGCGCGCTCCTTGAGACCCCAGCCGACCGGGCCCGAGCCGGTGAAGGTGATCGCCTTGACGCGGTCGTCCTCCACCAGCACGTCGCCGATCTCGGAGGACGGGCCGACGACGACGCTCAGCCAGCCCGGCGGCAGGCCCGCCTCCTCCTCCAGCTCGGCGAGCAGCAGGGCCGAGAGCGGCGTCTGCGTCGCGGGCTTCAGCACGACGGGGCAGCCCGCGGCGAGCGCGGGCGCGAGCTTGTGCGCGACGAGGTTGAGCGGGAAGTTGAAGGGCGAGATCGCGCCGACGATCCCGATCGGGCGGCGCAGCGTGAACGCGAGCTTGCCCTCTCCGGCCTGGGCCGCGTCCATCGGGATCATCTCGCCGGCCAGCTTCCGCGCCTCGACCGCCGCGAAGGTGTAGGTCGACATCGCGCGCGAGGCCTCGACTCGGGCCGCCTTGAGAGGCTTGCCGGCCTCGTCGGAGATCTGGCGGGCGATCTCGTCGTGGCGGCGGGCGATCCCCGCGACGACCCTCACGAGGATCTCGGCTCGCTTGTGCGCCGGCAGCGGCTCGCGCAGCGCCCGCTCGGCGGCGTCGATCGCGCGCACCGTCTCGGTCGCCCCGCCCTTGGCGACGCGGCCGACGACCTCACCCGAGTACGGCGAGCGAACCTCGATCCAGTCGCCCGTCTCCAGCCACTCACCCGCGACGAAGAGCTTGCGGTCGGCGACTGTGGTGGCCAC
>DATIFC010000157.1:0-8795 GCA_035455445.1 Gaiellaceae bacterium
AGGTCAGCCCGGAGCTCGCCGCCGAGGCGGGGCTCGTCCACGGCGGGTGGGCGACGATCTACAGCGCCCGCGCCGCGATCGAGGCGCGGGTGCTCGTCACCGACCGGATCCCGCCGATCGAGGTGAACGGACGTACGACCCACCAGGTCGGGCTGCCGTACCACTGGGGCACGCGCGGCCTGACCACGGGCGGAGCGGCGAACGATCTCGCCCCGATCGTGCTCGACCCGAACGTCCACATCCAGGAGGTCAAGGCGTTCACGGTCGGGATCGTTCCCGGCCGGCGCCCGCGCGGAAAGGCCTTGCGCGAGTTCGTCGAGCGCAAGCGGGACGGAGCCGGCGCGTGAAGACACTCGCGCAGCCGACCGGCTCGCCCGCCGCCTGGCCGGACACCTACGGCGACGACGCGAGGGAGCGGATGGGCTTCTTCACCGACACGTCGATCTGCATCGGCTGCAAGGCGTGCGAGGTCGCGTGCAAGGAGTGGAACCTCGTCCCCGAGGACGGGATGGTCTGGACGGGCGAGTCCTACGACAACACCTCCGAGCTGGGAGCGAACTCGTGGCGCCACGTCGCCTTCGTCGAGCAGAACACGTCGCTGCGCGGCGACGGGCAGGCCGACGCCCTGCGCTGGCTGATGAGCTCCGACGTGTGCAAGCACTGCACCCACGCCGCCTGCCTGGACGTCTGCCCCACCGGCGCGCTCTTCCGCACCGAGTACGGGACGGTCGTGGTGCAGGAGGACGTCTGCAACGGCTGCGGCTACTGCGTGCCGGCGTGCCCGTTCGGCGTGATCGACCGGCGGCACCTGCCGCGGGATTCGGGCGATCCACCCGCGGAGATCCTCGGCCTCCAGCTCGGGAAGGCCGAGGACGGGCGGGTCTGGAAGTGCACGCTCTGCTACGACCGGCTGAAGGGCGGCCACGAGCCCGCCTGCGCCAAGGCCTGCCCGACCGACTCGATCCAGTTCGGGCCGCTCGACGAGCTGCGCGAGCGGGCGTCGAAGCGGCTCGAGAAGCTGCAGGCCGAGAAGTGGAACGGCGCGCGCCTCTACGGCCACGACCCCGGGGACGGCGTCGGCGGCTTCGGCGCGTTCTTCCTGCTGCTCGACGAGCCTGAGGTCTACGGGCTGCCGCCCGACCCGGTGGTGACGACCTCCCACCTGCCCTCGATGTACAGGACCGCCGCGCTCGCGGCGGGCGCGGTCGCGCTCGGCGTCCTCGCCGGCTTCCTCGGAGGGACGCGGTGAGCGTCACCGAGGCCGGCAACGGGATGCGCTCCTACTACGGGCGCCCGGTGCTCAAGGAGCCGGTCTGGCAGCCCGAGATCCCCGCCTACTTCTTCACGGGCGGGCTCGCCGGCGCCTCGTCGATCCTGGGCCTGGCCGCGCGGATCGCCGGGAACGAGACCCTCGCGCGGCGCGCGCTCTACATCGGCGCCGCGGCCGACCTCGTCAGCCCGCCGCTGCTGATCGCCGACCTGGGCCGGCCGGAGCGCTTCCTGAACATGTTCCGCGTCTTCAAGGTGACCTCGCCGATGAGCGTCGGCAGCTGGGTGCTGCTCGTCTCTGGCGGCGCGACCTCGACCGCGGCGCTGCTCCAGTGGACCGGCCGCCTGAAGCCGGTCATGATCGCGGCGAAGATCGTCTCCTCGCTCGCGGGCGGGCCGCTGGCGGTCTACACAGCGACGCTCGTCTCGAACACCGCGGTGCCGGTCTGGCACGAGGCGCGGCAGGAGCTGCCGTTCCTGTTCGGCTCGAGCGCCGTCGCCAGCGCGGGCGCCTCGGCGGCGATCGCCGTTCCGCCCGCCGAGGCCGGACCGGCGCGCCGGCTGGCAGTCGGCGGCGTCCTGGTCGAGAACGTGCTCTTCGAGCTGATGCAGAAGCGGCTCGGGATGGTCGGCGAGCCGTACTCGAAGGGCGAGGCGGGGAGGTTCAGGAAGATCGCCATGGGCTGCACGCTCGGCGGCGCGGCGTTGCTCGCCCGGCCGGGGCGGCGGAGCCGACTCGCGGCCGTCGCCGGCGGCGCGCTCGTCCTCGCCGGCGAGCTGGCCGTGCGCTGGTCGGTGTTCAGGGCGGGGTTCCAGTCCGCGCGCGACCCGAGGTACACGGTCGAGCCGCAGCGCGAGCGCGCTCAGTCGCGGACCGCGCCCGCCCCGGCGGACGGATCCGTGTAGGCATCGCCGCCGGGCGGCAACGCGCTCTCGGGGCTCGGCTCGTGCAGCTGCGGCTTCGGCGAGCTCGGCTGGACGGGGTGAAGCGTCTCTCCGACCTCGTCGATCGTCCGGTACTCGCGCTCGGGCAGTGTCTCCAGCAGGGCGAGCGAGGCGGCGTCCCCGTGCTCGCGACGGGCATGCTCGAGCAGCTCCGCCTTGCCAGCGGGGAGCGGGACGCCTTCCAGCAGCACCTGGATCTCGGCGACGCGACTGCTCATGCAGGCCTCTTACCCGAGCAGCCGGGGCTCAATCGGCTCCTCGCCCTCGGCGGACACGCGGTAGGCGCGCGAGCCCTCTCGCGAGCTGACGACCTCGGCCAGCTCGGGGCCGTCGAAGCGCAGCGCAACGCAGTCGTCGGCGGCGAGGCCCGGCGGGAACCCCTCGCCCACGAGCCGCTGGTAGACGGGGCGCCGCTCGGCCTCGCCGTCGTAGTGCGGGCACGCGCTTCCCGGCAGGAAGCCGAGCCCGTCGCGCATGCCCTCGAGCTGCGGGCCGAACGAGTCGGTGACGCCGGCCTCGAACCAGCAGATCATCCCGGCGCTCCAGCCGGCCAGCACGACGCCCTGCCTCCACGCCTCGCGGAGGATCGCGTCGAAGCCGTGGACGCGCCAGATCGCAAGCGCGTTCGCGGTGTTTCCCCCGCTGACGTAGATCGCGTCCTGGCCGAGGGCGAGCTCGCGCAGATCGGCGGGCGGCCAGGGGAAGAACGGCAGGTACGAGGACTCTGCGCGGTCGGCGAGCTGGGAGACAAGCGTCAGCGTCGGCTGCGCGTCGTCGGCGACGGCCGTCGGCACGACCAGCACGCGCGGGCGGTCGCGGCCGGTCAGGCCGAGCCAGTAGTCCGTGAGCGGGCGGAGCTCCTCGTCCTCCCACGAGAGCCCGCCCATCGCGACGATCGTCGGCTGCCGCTCGGTGCCAGACACGCGAACGAAAGTGTGCCTCGCCGTCCCCAGCTCCGCGGTCGCAGCGGCAGCGCGCGCCCGGTCCTCGTGTCAGGCAACGTGACCGAGGAGTGACAGCGGTATCGTCGCACGCATGCCCGATCCGTCGCGACTCACGCTGTTCGTCTGCGCGGCGCTGCTGCTGCTCGTCGTGCCGGGGCCGGCCGTCCTCTACGTCGTCACGCAGAGCGTCTCGCACGGGCGCCGCGCGGGGATCGCCTCGGTGGCCGGGATCACGACCGGCACGCTGGTGCACATCGCCGCGGCGACGGTCGGCCTCTCCGCACTGCTCGCCTCCTCCGCGCTGGCCTTCGACGTCGTCAAGTACCTCGGCGCCGCCTACCTCGTAGTCGTCGGCCTGCGCCGGCTGGCTGGCCTCGAGCGTGAGCAGGAGCTGCACGGGCGCGAGACGCGTGACCTCGGCCGCCTCTACCGGCAGGGCATCGTCGTCAACACGCTCAACCCGAAGACCGCGCTCTTCTTCCTCGCCTTCCTGCCGCAGTTCGTCGAGCCGGCCCGCGGCGCGGCCTGGGCGCAGATCCTCGCACTCGGTCTGCTCTTCGCCGCGCTCGGCTTCTGCAGCGACGGCGTCTGGGCGGTGGTGGCGGGAACGCTCGGAGACCGCCTCCGCCGCAGCCGCCGCTTCCCGTCGCTGCAGCGCTACGTCTCCGGCTCGGTGTTCGTCGGCCTCGGCGCCGTCGCCGCGCTCACCGCGCCGGTCAAGACCTCCTAGCGTTTAGCAGCCCTACGTCGCAGGTACCGAGAGCCCCATGGCGGTGAGCCTCGGCTACACGCTCTCCTCGGAGGAGCACGGCCCGAACGAGCTGGTCCGCAACGCGAGGGCCGCCGAGGAGGCCGGCTTCGAGTTCGTCACGATCTCCGACCACTTCCACCCGTGGGTGGACGCGCAGGGACAGAGCCCGTTCGTGTGGAGCGTGATCGGCGGCGTCGCCCAGGCGACGGCGCGGGTCCGCGTCGGCACGGGCGTCACCTGCCCGACGATCCGCATCCACCCCGCGATCGTGGCGCAGGCCGCGGCCACCTCGCAGGTGATGCTCGAGGGCCGCTTCTTCCTCGGCGTCGGCACCGGCGAGGAGCTGAACGAGCACGTCACCGGCGTGCGCTGGCCGGGCCCGCAGGAGCGGCTGGAGATGCTGGCGGAGGCGATCGACGTTCTGCGCCTGCTCTGGCAGGGCGGCTATCAGTCGCACTACGGCAGGCACTACACCGTGGAGCGGGCGCGCATCTTCACGCTTCCCGACGAGCCGCCCCCGATCGCGGTCGCCGCCTCACAGCCGCAGGCGGCCGAGCTCGCCGGGCGCCTCGGCGACGCGCTCGTGACGGTTGCGCCCGACGAGGAGCTGCTGGGCCGGTTCGACGGCGCCGGGGGCTCTGGCAAGCCGCGCTACGGCCAGCTCCACGTCTGCTACGCGGAGAACGAGGCCCAGGCGCGGAAGGGGGCGCACGAGATCTGGCCGAACGCCGCGATGAGCGGCTCGCTGGGCCAGGAACTGGCGACGACGGAGGACTACGAGGCGGTCGCGCAGCTCGTGCGCGAGGACGACGTGGCCGAGTCGGTCGTCTGCGGCCCCGATCCGGAGCGGCACCTCGAGGCGATCCGCGAGTACGAGCGGGCGGGCTTCACACATGTCTTCGTGCACCAGGTCGGCCCCGAGCAGGAGCCGTTCCTCCGCTTCTACGCCGAGCGAATCCTCCCCAGGCTCTAGCCCCAGCGCGGCGACGCCGGGTCGATCGCCTCCGCGAGCAGCGCGCAACCGTCGAGCGCAAGCTGCAGGTGGCGCCGCTGGACGGGGAGCGCCCAGGCGGCGAGCTCCGCGACGGACTCTGGCCCTTCGCCCCGCGAGAGCGCCTCGAGCGCTGCCCAGGCGGCGACCTCGCCGGCCTCGCCCATCGCGAGGAAGCCCCACGCCGAGAGCGGCCCTGTCCCGGCCTTGAACCAGGCCAGGGCGAGGTCGGAGGCCTGCTCGGCGACCGTGTTCGCGCGCGCGAGGATCTCGGCCGCGAGCTCCTCGCCGAGCCAGCGCTCGACCTCGAGGCAGCGTGCGCGGAGCTCGTTCGCGTCGAGCCGCATCGCGCCGAGGTCGCGGCGCAAGCGCCCGTCGAGCACCCGCTCCTCGACCCGGTCGAGCGTCGACGCGGCCGAGATCGCGAGGCCGTGCGCCTCGGCGAGCGCCTCCTGCAAAGCCGTGAGCATCAGGCGCGGCTCCGCGCGGCCCGAGCCTCGTGCTCGGCCTGCCTGCGCTCCCGGTCGGACCGCTCGGCGCGACCGAGCTCGATGCAGGAGCGGTAGGCGACGATCGCCGCGAGCGCCGGCCCCACGAAGACGAGCACCCGGAAGATCCAGATCTGCTCGGTGTAGGGGACGTCGAACATCACGTCGACTCGGTCGGCGCCGCCCGCGACGAAGACGAGCGTCACCCAGGTGAGCATCGCCCAGCCGACGGCGGTGCGCCCCGGCGCATCACGCGGCCGCTGCAGCAGGTTGTGGTAGCCGTCGCCCTCCCAGCCGAGCTTGCGCTCGAGCCACGGCCAGAGGTAGAGGAAGACCAGCACGACGAGCGGGAACAGGGCCCCGCCCCAGAAGGGGTTCGGCACGAGCGTGTAGCCGCCGATGGTCACGTCGAAGCCCGGCATCAGCCGCAGGCCGCCGATCAGCCAGCCGAGGTACCAGTCCGGCTGCGCGCCGTTCGTGGCGAGGTAGGTGTGGTAGGGGCCCCAGAGCCAGATCGGGTTGATCTGCACGAGGCCGCCGAGCAGGAACAGCACCGCCGCGACCGCCGCGAGGAGGCCCAGGGAGCGCGGCGCCTGGCCCGGGAAGGTCGGGACGCCGACGAGCTTCCGCTCGCTCTGCCGCCGCTCGCGGCGGAACTGCGTGTGGTGCTTCAGCGCCACCAGCGCGAGGTGCGCGCCGAGCAGCACGGCGAGCAGGAGCGGGATCACGAGCACGTGGACGATGTACATCCGCGGGAAGAAGGCGTGGCTCCCCGGGAACGGCCCGTCCCAGAGCAGCTCCGCCAGGTTCGCGCCGACGAACGGGATCGACATCGCCACCGAGTAGCCGATCGCGAGGCCCATCCCGGAGAGCAGGTCGTCGGCGAGCGAGTAGCCGAGGTAGCCCTCGAGCAGCGAGACGAACAGCATCGTCACCCCGAGCCAGTAGGTGAGCTCGCGCGGCTTCCGGTAGGCACCGGTGAAGAAGATCCGCAGCAGGTGGAGCACGATCGCCGCGATGAACACGTTCGCGGCCCAGTGGTGCGTCTGGCGGATCAGCAGGCCCGCCTTGACGTTCGTCGAGAGGTCGAGCACGGAGCGGTAGGCGTGCGTCATCTCGCGTCCCCGCAACGGCTCGTAGGGGCCGTGGTAGACGACCTTCGCGGTCGAGTCCTCGTAGAAGAGCGTCAGGAAGACGCCGGTGCCGACGAGCACGACGAACGCGTACAGCGCCACCTCGCCGAGCAGGAACGACCAGTGGTCCGGGAAGAGGTAGCGCAGCGTCTTGCGCAGGAGCGGCGCCGTGCCGCTGCGAGTGTCGAGGAAGCGGACGAGCCTGCGGATCACGGCGTCGGGCCCTTCATCCGCACCCCCCACCAGGACGGCCCAACCGGGCCGTCGAAGTTCCCCTTCGCCCGCAGGACGCCGTCGGAGCCGACGGCGATCGGCAGCATCGGCAGCTTCCGCCCGGCCGGCCCGTAGATCACGGTGCCGCCGCTGGCGGGGTCGAAGGTCGAGTAGTGGCAGGGGCAGACGAGAGCCGGCTTCGGGTCGTTCGGCCGGAAGAGCGGCGCGCGGTAGAGCGCGATCGCGCAGCCCGCGTGGGTGCAGATCTTCGAGAAGGCGACGATCCCGTCGGCGTCGAAGCCGGCGTTCTCGGGAGGCAGGTCGAGCTCGCCGCGCGGCAGGCGCACGAGCACGAGCGGCGAGCCGAGGTCCTCCCTGTCGGCGCCCTCGGGGAACGCCGTGTAGAAGGTGCCCTGCTCGATCTCGGCCGCGCGGTACGGGGCGCCGTTCTCGTTCACGAGCCGCCGGCCGCGGCGCCACGGCGTGCGGTAGAAGCGGCTCACGCGCAGGAACGGGCCGAGCGAGGCCGCGGGTGTGATCAGCGCGACGCCGATCGCCCCTCCGGCTGCGCCGAGCGCGACCATGAGCAGCTTCCGCCGGGTGAGGCCGCTCTCCTCGACGATGCGCGCGACCGTCTCCTGCTCCCCGGGGTGCTCCGGCTCCGGGTAGTCGTCCTCGAGCTCCTCGGTCACGACCAGCCGCTTGGCGGTGACCACGAGCGCCGCGGCCAGGAACACGAACGCGAGCCCGAGCGAGAGCCCGAGCAGCTGCGTCTGCCTCGGCAGGCGGTCGAGGACGTAGACGGCGACGAAGGCGATCGCGCAGGCGGTGGAGGCGAGCAGCAGCGAGATCGCGAGCAGCTCCGCGCCCGCGTTCTCCGGCGCCGGCGGGACGATTCGCTCGCGCTCGCCCGGCCGTAGCGGGCGGGGCCCGCGCCGCCGGAGAAGCAGCAGCACGACCCCGATCAGGAAGCCGCGCGCCCTACTCACCGCGCAGCCTCTTCCCGAGCACGATGCAGACGGCGACGAGCGCCGACGCGGCGAGGAACCAGGTCACGAGCCCCTCCGGCACCGGGCCGATGTGGCCGATCGCCCAGCCGCCGGGGTCGTCCGGGTGCTTCGCCCACTGCACGTAGCGGACGATCGAGTCGACCTCGCCCGGCGAGAGGGCGCGGGTCGAGAAGCGCGGCATGACGTAGGGGCCGATGCGGATCGCCTGGGCGATCTGCGTCGCGGTCGCGCTCCCGAGCGGGGGCGCAACCGCGTCCGTCAGGTAGCCGCCCTCGGCGACGACCTGGTGGCAGCCGGAGCAGTGCTCGGTGAAGAGCCTCTGCCCCGCCGAGAGACTGCCGCGCTCGGGATGCGGCCTCGGCACGGGCGGCCCCTCGCCGAGCGACGCGACGTAGGCGACGAGCGCCCGGATCTCGGCCTCTGAGAACAGCACCCGGCTGCGGCGCGGCTGCACTCCGACCCGGCGTAGCGGCATGTAGCCGGTGCGCAGGTAGAAGTCGGCCGCGAGCGCGCCCACGCCCTGCAGCGGCGGGCCGGGCCCGTTCTGCCGGTGGCAGGAGACGCAGTAGCGCCCGAAGAGCTGCTTTCCCTGGCCGAGGCGGTCCTGCGCGGCCGCGGCCGGGCCGAGGGCGAGGGCGAGGAGGGCGACGAGGGCGGCGCGGCTCATGACTGGCGACAGGGGACGCTGGCGATCGTGCCGACCGCGTAGAGCACGATCATCACGAGGAAGAGCGCGTTCGCCACGAGGGCGGCGATGGCGAAGAAGCGCATCCTTCCCACGGGCGGCGGGGACTCGTAGCTCGACTCCGCCGTGCCGAGCACGACGGCCAGCGCGGCCGCGCCCCCGCCCGCGACGAGCACCGCCGCGATGCCGGTCGCGAGCCCTTCCCAGAGGTCGAGGTCGATTCCCCAGCCCGCGCCGGCGGGACCGCAGCGGGCCTCCGTGATCCCGTAGCCGACGACGTGCGCGGCGGCCCAGAGCGCCGCGCCGGCCAGCAGCCCGACCCATTGCAGAATCCCGAGCGCCCGCAACCGTCACACCCTCGCGGAG
>DATIFC010000158.1:0-13271 GCA_035455445.1 Gaiellaceae bacterium
AGAGCATCACGAACTCGGGCCCCCACCAGATCAGGATCGGAAACCGCGACTCCAGGCAGATGCTGAGCGCGGTGCGGAGGCTCTGCGGCCACTCGCCCATCGGGCCGATCGGCGTCGCAGCCCAATCGCGCTCGCGGATCAGCTCGGCGAGCGGACGCGTCTCGTCCACCCGGTCGGCCCGGTCGGAGCCGACGACGGTTCCGCTGCCCAGACGCTCGGTCCGATCCCGTTTCATCTCGCCCTTCGAGGCGCGTGCACGGCTCCCCTGCGCACTCTGCCCCGAGTGACAACGATAACCCGCTCCCGGCCTGTCGATCGCCCGGTCGCCGCACCCGGGTTCCCCAGTCGTTCGCGTCATCCTGAAGTAGGAGAGTGAATCCGACTTCCCGCCGACGACACCCCGCCGCCGCGCTCGTAGCGTCGGGGTGTGTCGTCGAGCGAAGGAGGAACGGGCATGACTCCGCCAACACCGCATTCGAACCTCGCGGCCCGCATGGGCCGCTGGAGCGCACGTCACTGGAAGACCGCCACTTTCGGCTGGCTCGCGCTCATGGTCGCCGCCTTCGCGGTCGGCGGCATGGTCGGCACGAAGAACACCGACCCGAACGCGGCCGGCCCCGGCGAGTCGGGCCGCATGAACAGGATCCTCGACGCCGGCTTCAAGCAGCCCGCCGGCGAGAGCGTCCTGATCCGCAGCCGCTCCGCCCGGGTCGGCGACCCTGCGTTCACGGCCGCCGTCCAGGACGTCGTCGCGCGGGTGTCGAAGGTGGCGGCGGTCCAGAACGTCCGCTCGCCGCTGGCCCCCGGCAATGCCGGCCAGGTCGCGAAGAGCAAGCACGCCGCGCTCGTCGAGTTCGACATCCGGGGCGACAGTGACAAGGCCGCGGACAAGATCGGCCCCGTCCTCGACGCCGTCGCTGCCGCGCAACAGGCACACCCGGGCTTCTTCATCGGCGAGTTCGGCGACGCGAGCGCCGCGAAGGCGGTCGACACCCTCTTCGCGGACGACCTCGCGAGCGCAGGCGTGTTCTCCGTCCCGTTGACGCTGATCGTCCTCGTGGTCGCCTTCGGCGCACTCGTGGCCGCGGGCATCCCGTTGCTGCTCGCGCTCACCGCCGTCTTCGCGACGTTCGGGCTGATGGCGCTGCCGAGCCACCTGCTCCCGATCGCGCAGGAGGCCTCCGCGGTCGTGCTGCTGGTCGGGCTCGCCGTCGGCGTCGACTACTCGATGTTCTACCTGCGGCGCGAGCGGGAGGAACGCGCCGCCGGCCGCAGCGAGGCCGCCGCGCTCGAGGCCGCCGCGGCGACGTCAGGCCGCTCGGTGCTGATCTCGGGCTTCACGGTGATGGTCGCGATGGCCGGGATGTTCCTCTCGGGCGACGCCGGGTTCGCGTCGTTCGGCCTGGCGACGATGATCGTGGTCGCCGTCGCCATGCTCGGCTCCCTGACCGTGCTTCCGGCGCTGCTCTCGAGGCTCGGAGACCGGGTCGACCGGCTCCGCGTCCCGCTCGTCGGCCGGCTCCGCCGCGACGACGGCGAGAGCCGCGTCTGGGGAACGATCGCCGACGGCGTGCTGCGCCGCCCGCTGCTCTCCGCGGTGGTCTCCGGCGGCCTGCTGCTGGCGCTCGCCGCGCCCGCCCTCCAGCTGCGCGTCGCGCAGCCGGGGCCGGAAGCCGAGTTCCCGAAGTCGCTCGCGATCGTGCAGACCTACGACCGGATGCAGCAGGAGTTCCGGGGCACCGCGCTCCCGGCGAATGTCGTCGTCGAGGCGCCGAACGTGAACGCACCCGAGGTGAGGGCCGCCATCGACGGCCTCGAGCGGCGGGCTCTGGCCAGCGGCCAGATGCGCGAGCCGATCACCGTCGACGTGAACGGCGCGGCGACGGTCGCGAACATCACGATCCCGATCGCGGGCAAGGGAACCGACCCGGCGTCGAACACGGCGCTCGCCCTGCTCCGCGACGAGATCGTCCCGCAGACGGTCGGCTCGGCTCCGAACACTGAGGCCGGCGTCACGGGCCTCACCGCGGAATGGAAGGACCAGGGCGACCAGATGAAGTCGAAGCTGCCGCTGATCGTCGCCTTCGTCCTCGTGTTCGCGTTCGGCCTGATGCTGGTCGCCTTCCGCTCGATCGTGGTGCCGATCAAGGCGATCCTGCTCAACCTGCTCTCGGTCGCCGCCGCGTACGGCGTGCTCGTGCTCGTCTTCCAGAAGGGCGTCGGCCAGGGCCTGCTCGGCTTCTCCAAGGCCGGCATCGAGCCCGTCGTGCCGATGCTGCTGTTCGTGATCCTGTTCGGCCTCTCGATGGACTACCACGTGTTCATCGTCAGCCGGATCCGCGAGACCTTCGACCGCGGGGCGAGCATGGACGAGGCGATCTCGCACGGGATCAGGTCGACCGCGGGCGTGGTCACGAGCGCCGCGGTCGTGATGGTCGCCGTCTTCTCGATCTTCGCGACCCTCTCGATGTTGATGTTCAAGCAGTTCGGCGTCGGGCTGGCCGCGGCGATCCTGATCGACGCCACGCTCGTTCGCGGCGTCCTCCTGCCGGCGACGATGAAGCTTCTCGGCAGCCGCAACTGGTACCTGCCGAGCTGGCTGGAGTGGCTCCCGCGCCTCGAGCCCGAGGAGCCGCTGGCCGAGGCGAAGCCCGCTCCCGTCTCGGCGTAGCCTTCGCTACGGATCCCGGCCGTGCCGCAGCGGCCGGGATCCGTGCTGCCCTCGGGAGCCCGCAAGGCGGCGCCTCGAGCCGCGAATCTGCGGGAATCTACGGGCGGCACGCCCGGAGGCGGCCCGTTATCGTCCGCGGCGGTGGCCGGACGATCGTCGGCAACGCGCAACCTCGTCCTCGCGACGGTCGCGTTCGCGTTGTGCTTCACGGCCTGGAGCCTGATCGCGCCGTTCGCCAAGACCTTCAAGAAGGACCTCGGGCTCTCGTACACGGAGGCGCTCTTCCTGACGGCGGTGCCGGTCGTGCTCGGCTCGCTGCTGCGGATCCCGCTCGGCTACGTGACCGACCGGCGCGGGGGCCGGATGGTGTTCAGCGCCCTGCTCGCCTTCTCCGCCCTGCCAGCGGTGCTCTTCGGCTACGCGCACTCGTACTGGGCGCTGATCGGCGTCGGCTTCCTGCTCGGCGTCGCAGGGGCCTCGTTCGCGGTCGGGATCCCGTTCGTGGCCGGCTGGTACAGCCCGGAGCGGCAGGGATATGCGCTCGGTGTCTACGGGATGGGGAACATCGGGACCGCGATGGCCTTCTTCGGCGCGCCGGCGGTCTCGAACCACTGGGGCCGCTCGGCGGTCGGCTGGATCACCGCCGGCGCGCTCCTCGCGGGCGCCGGGCTCTTCTGGCTGCTCGCCCGCGACGCGCCGGCCCGCGGCGCGCCGGCGCGGTACGGCGACGTGTTGCGCTCGGGCTGGCGGCTGTACCGCCTGGCGTTCTTCTACTTCATCACCTTCGGCGGCTTCGTCGCGATGGGGTTCCTGCTGCCGACGCTGCTCCAGGACTGGTTCGACTACTCGAAGGGCGAGGCCGGCGCCCGCGCCGCGGGCTTCATCATCGCGGCGACGGTCGCGCGGCCGGTCGGCGGCTGGGTCTCCGACCGGACCGGCGCGTTGCCGGTGCTCGTGCTGGCCTTCGCCGGGATCGCGGTCGACGCCGCGGTGCTCGCGGCGCTCGCGCCGACCCCGCGGATCGTCCCGATCACGATCGCCTGCCTGACCCTCGGCGTCTTCCTCGGCGCCGGCAACGGCGCCGTCTTCAAGCTCGTTCCCACCGAGTTCCCGGAGGACGCGGGCGCCGCCGCGGGCATCGTGGGCGCCGCGGGCGGGCTCGGCGGGTTCTTCCCGCCGGTCTTCGTCGGCCTCCTGAAGGACGCCGAAGGCACCTACACGTACGGCTTCGTCGGCCTGCTCGTCGTCGTCGCCGTGTGCCTCGCCCTGGCGGTGTGGCTGATCCGCTCGGCGCCCCCGGAGGAGCTGCGCGGCGTGCCGCCCTCGGAGGCACGCGCCTGAGATGACCTCGCTGCTCGAGTCACCGCGGTTCTTCCGTCGTGTGGCCCGGTCGGCGGAGGGATGGAGCCAGCTGGCCCCGCAGGGGCGCGAGTGGGAGCGCCTCTACCGCGAGCGCTGGGAGCACACGCGCGTCGTGCGCTCCACGCACGGCGTCAACTGCACGGGCTCGTGCTCGTGGAGGGTGCACGTCAAAGACGGCATCGTCGCGTGGGAGACCCAGGAGACCGACTACCCGTCGAACGGCCCCGAGATGCCCGAGTACGAGCCGCGAGGCTGCCCGCGCGGGGCCTCGTTCTCCTGGTACCTCTACTCGCCGCTGCGCGTGAAGTACCCGTACCTGCGCGGCGTGCTGCTCGACATGTACCGGCGCGAGCGGGAGCGGACGGGCGATCCGGTCGACGCCTGGGCGGCGATCGTCGAGGACCCCGACAAGGCGCGCGCCTACAGGTCGCAGCGCGGCCGCGGCGGCTTCGTCCGCGCCTCCTGGGACGAGGCGGTGGAGCTGATCGCCGCTGCGCACGTCTACACGACGAAGCGCTACGGCCCCGACCGGATCGCCGGCTTCACGCCCATCCCGGCGATGTCGATGGTCTCGTACGCCGCCGGGACCCGCTTCCTGTCGCTGATCGGCGGCGTCTGCCTCTCGTTCTACGACTGGTACGCCGACCTGCCGCCGGCCTCGCCGCAGATCTGGGGCGACCAAACCGACGTGCCGGAGTCGGCGGACTGGTGGAACGCGAGCTACGTGATCATCTGGGGGACGAACATCCCGCAGACGCGGACGCCCGACGCGCACTTCATGGTCGAGGCGCGCTACCGCGGGCAGAAGGTCGTCGTCGTCTCGCCCGACTACGCGGGCCACACGAAGTTCGCCGACCACTGGCTCGCCGCGCAGCCGGGCTCGGACGGCGCGCTCGCGCTCGCGATGGCGCACGTGGTCTTCCGCGAGTTCCACGTCGAGCGGCGGGTGCCGTACTTCGACGACTACGTGCACCGCTACACCGACCTCCCCTGCCTCGTGACCCTGGAACCGCGCGGCGACGCCTTCGTCTCGGGGAGGATGCTGCGCGCCTCCGACCTCGGCTACGAGAGCGAGCACGCAGACTGGAAGACGGTCGTGCTCGACGAGTCGGCGGGACGGCCGGCGGTGCCGCAGGGCTCGATCGGGTTCCGCTGGGGCGAGCAGGGCCTCGGCAGGTGGAACCTCGAGCTCGGCGACCTGCGGCCCGCGCTCTCGCTCCTCGACCACGCCGAGCAGCTGGTCGAGGTGGACCTGCCGCGCTTCGACGTCGGCGAGGGGGAGTCCGGCTCGTCGCTGCGCCGCGGCGTCCCCGCGATGCGGATGGGCGGGCAGCTGGTGACGACGGTGTTCGACCTGCTCGCGGCCCAGCTCGGCGTCCGCCGGGGCGAGCTCCCGGGCGAGTGGCCGGCGAGCTACGACGACGCCCAGCCGTACACGCCCGCGTGGCAGGAGGCCTACACCGGCGTGGACCGCAGGCTCGTGACGCGGGTCGCGCGCGAGTTCGCCCGCAACGCCGAGCGCTCGCGGGGCCGCTCGCTGATCATGATGGGCGGCGGCACCAACCACTGGTACCACTCGGATCAGATCTACCGCTCGATGCTGACGCTGGTGCTGCTCTGCGGCTGCCAGGGCGTGAACGGCGGAGGGTGGGCGCACTACGTGGGCCAGGAGAAGGTGCGGCCGATCACCGGCTGGTCGACGATCGCGTTCGCCGGCGACTGGGTGCGGCCGCCGCGCTTCCAGCCGACGACCCCGTACTGGTTCCTGATGAGCGACCAGTGGCGCTACCAGCGCACGCGCGCCGGCGAGTTCGCCTCCGTGCTGGGCACCGGCTCGCTGAAGGACATGCACCTCGCCGACTGCGTCGCGCTCTCGGCGCGGCTGGGTTGGATGCCGATGTCGCCCGGCTTCGACCGCAACCCGCTCGAGATCGTCGACGCCGCGCAGGCCGAGGGGGTGGAGCCGGCCGACTACGTCGTACGCGAGCTGCAGGAGCGGCGGCTCCGGTTCGCCTACGAGGATCCCGACGCCCCGCAGAACCACCCGCGCATCCTCACGCTCTGGCGGGCGAACCTGCTCGGCTCCTCCAGCAAGGGCCACGAGTACTTCCTGCGCCACGTCCTGGGCGTCGAGCAGGACGGGATCCGCAACGAGGAGGCGCCTCCCGAGCTGCGGACGAGGGACGTCGTCTGGCGTGACGAGGCGCCGGTCGGCAAGTTCGACCTCTTCACGACGATCGACTTCCGCATGAACGGCTCCGCCCTGTACAGCGACGTCGTGCTGCCGGCGGCGACCTGGTACGAGAAGCACGACCTCTCCTCGACCGACCTGCACCCCTTCGTGCACTCCTTCAACGAGGCGGTGCCCCCGCCCTGGGAGACGCGCACCGACCACGCGATCTTCAAGCGGATCGCCGAGGAGTTCTCGCGGCTGGCCGGGAAGCACCTCGGCGTCCGCCGCGACCTCGTCGCCGCCTCGCTGCTCCACGACACCGAGGACGAGCTGGCGCAGCCGCTGGGCGAGGTGCGCGACTGGCGCGCGGGCGAGTGCGACCCGATCCCGGGCCAGACGATGCCGAAGCTGCTCGTCGTCGAGCGCGACTACCCGGCGGTCGCGGAGAAGTGGGCCGCGCTCGGCCCACTCGTGGAGGAGCCCGGCGTGCAGGCGAAGGGCGTCAGCTGGAAGCCGCTCGCCGAGGTGGCGGACCTGCGGGCGCGGAACGGCGCGGTCCGCTCCGGGCTCGCGGCGGGGAGGCCGTCGCTCGCCCGCGACGTCGACTGGTGCGAGGCGATCCTCGCGCTCTCGTCGGTGACGAACGGCCGGCTCGCGATCGAGGGCTTCCGGCAGCTGGAGGAACGGGTCGGCCTGCCGCTCACCGACCTGGTCGAGGAGCGCGCGGACGAGCGGATCACCTTCGCGGACACTCAGGTGCAGCCGCGCAAGGTGCTCGCCTCGCCCGAGTGGTCCGGGACCGAGTCGCGCACGCGCCGCTACTCGCCGTTCACGATCAACGTCGACCGGCTCGTCCCGTGGCGGACGCTCTCGGGCCGGCAGCACTTCTACGTCGACCACGAGTGGATGCGGGAGTTCGGCGAGGCTCTGCCGATCTTCCGGCCGCCGATCGACGTGCTCCGCCACGTCGGCGAGCAGCGCTCGGGCGGCGACCGTCCCGAGGTGCACCTGCGCTTCCTGACGCCGCACTCGAAGTGGTCGATCCACTCCGAGTACCAGGACAACCTGACCATGCTGACGCTCTTCCGCGGCGGGCCCACGTTGTGGATGTCGGTCGAGGACGCGGCAACCGCTCAGGTGGCCGACAACGACTGGGTCGAGGTCTTCAACCGCAACGGCGTGATCGCCTGCCGCGCCGTCGTCTCGCACCGCATTCCAAGGGGGGTGTCGCTCATGTACCACTCGCAGGACCGGCACGTGAACGTGCCGCTGACCGAGCTCACCGGGACCCGCGGAGGCACGGACAACTCGGTCACGCGCATCTCGATCAAGCCGACGCTGCTGATCGGCGGCTACGCGCAGCTCTCCTACGGCTTCAACTACTACGGGCCGACCGGCTCGCAGCGCGACGAGGTCGTGCTCGTCCGCAAGCTCGAGCGGGAGATCGTCTACTGATGCGCGTTCGCGCCCAGATCTCGATGGTGATGAACCTCGACAAGTGCATCGGCTGCCACACGTGCTCGGTGACCTGCAAGAACGTCTGGACGAACCGGCGCGGCGCGGAGTACATCTGGTTCAACGACGTCGAGACGAAGCCCGGCGTCGGCTACCCGAAGCGCTGGGAGGATCAGGAGAAATGGCGCGGCGGCTGGGAGCTCGACCGGCGCGGGAAGCTCCGCCTCAAGGCCGGCGGCAAGCTCCGGAAGCTCGCGAACATCTTCTACAACCCCGACCTCCCGCTCATGGACGACTACTACGAGCCGTGGAGCTACGACTACGAGCACCTGACGAACGCGCCGCCCTCGGAGCACCAGCCGGTGGCGCGGCCGGTCTCGCAGGTCTCCGGGCAACCGCTCGACCTGCAGTGGGGCCCGAACTGGGAGGACGACCTCGCCGGCGCCCCCGAGCGCGCGCTCGCCGACCCGAACGTGCGCGGCGCCGCCGAGGAGCAGGTCCGGCTCGAGTACGAGCAGGCGTTCATGTTCTACCTGCCGCGCATCTGCGAGCACTGCCTCAACCCCTCCTGCGTCGCGAGCTGCCCCTCGGGCGCGATGTACAAGCGCGACGAGGACGGGATCGTGCTCGTCGACCAGGAGGCCTGCCGCAGCTGGCGCTTCTGCGTCAGCGGTTGCCCGTACAAGAAGGTCTACTTCAACTGGGCCACCGGCAAGGCCGAGAAGTGCACGCTCTGCTACCCGCGGCTCGAGTCCGGCCAGCCGACCGTCTGCTCCGAGACCTGCGTCGGCCGGATCCGCTACCTCGGCGTCGTCCTCTACGACGCCGACCGCGTCGAGGCGGCCGCCTCCGTGCCCGACGTCAAGGATCTGCTGCCGGCGCAGCTCGGGATCTTCCTCGACCCGAGCGACCCCGGAGTGCAGGAGCAGGCGCGCCGCGACGGGATCGCGGACGACTGGCTCGAGGCGGCGCAGCGCTCGCCCGTCTACGCGCTCGCCGTCGAGCACCGCGTCGCGCTGCCGCTGCACCCCGAGTACCGGACGCTGCCGATGGTCTGGTACGTGCCGCCGCTCTCGCCCGTGATGGGGATGATCGAGGGCAAGGGCTCCGAGGCCGACCCCGACGACGTCTTCCCGGCGATCGACGACCTGCGGATCCCGATCGCCTACCTCGCGAACCTGCTCACCGCCGGGGACGAGGCGCCGGTGCGGCTCGCGCTCAAGCGGCTGGCGGCGATGCGGGCGATCATGCGCGAGCGGAACCTCGGCGCCGAGGGCGACGCGGCCGTGGCCGAGGCCGTCGGGCTCGACCTGCCGCGGCTCGAGCGGCTCTACCGGCTGCTCGCGATCGCCCACTTCGACGAGCGCTACGTGATCCCGAAGGGCCACGCCGAGGTCGCGGGGCCGCTCGTCGAGCAGCAGGGCGGGGGCGGCTTCCCGAAGCCGCTCGGCCGGCCGCCGCAGCCGGCGGGCTCGACGGCGTTCGTGCCGATCTCGAAGCTCGGGCGGGTCGGCTCGTGACCGACTTCCGCCTGCTCTCCGCGTTGCTGCAGTACCCGGAGGAGCGCGTCCTCGCGGCGCGCGACGAGCTCCGGTCGGCGAGCGACGACCCGCGCGTGGGGGCCTTCCTCGACGGGCTGGGGCGCGTGCCGCTCGGCGACCTGCAGCGCGAGTACGTGACCACGTTCGACTTCGACCGCCGCGCGAGCCTCTACCTCACCTACCACACGCACGGCGACCGGCGGCAGCGCGGGCTCGAGCTCGTGCGGCTGAAGCGGCGCTTCGCCGCGGCCGGCCTCGAGCTCGCCGACGACGAGCTTCCCGACTACCTGCCCGCGCTGCTCGAGTTCGCCTCGCTCGCGCCGGAGGGCCGGGAGCCGCTGGCGGAGCTGCGTCCTTCTCTCGAGCTCGTGCGGGGGCGCCTGCACCAGCGCGAGAGCCGGTACGCACCGCTCTTCGACGCCCTCGTCGAGGCGCTCCCGCCCCTCACGCGCGCGCAGGAGGAGCGTGCCCGCCGGCTGGCCGAGGAGGGCCCGCCGAGCGAGCTCGTCGGCCTCGACCCGGTCGTCACCGTGCCCGAGGAGGTGGCCCAATGAGCAGTGCCGACCTCTTCCTCTGGATCGCGCTGCCGTACATCTGCCTGGCGATCTTCGTGGTCGGCCACGTCTCGCGCTACCGGCGCGACCAGCTCACCTGGACGGCGCGCTCGACGCAGCTGCTCGAGCAGCGGCTGCTGCGCGTCGGCAGCCTGCTCTTCCACTTCGGCGTGCTGGCCGTGATCGGCGGCCACGTGCTGGGGATCCTGATCCCGGCCGGCGTCACCAGCGCGCTCGGGATCAGCGAGCACGTCTACCACCTGATCTCGATCGTGGCCGGCGGGAGCGCCGGAGCCGCGATGACCATCGGCTTCGCGATCCTGCTCTACCGGCGCGCGGCCGTGCCGCGGGTGCGCGTGACCACGAGCCGTGGCGACCTCGTCATGTACCCGCTGCTGACGATCGCGCTCGTGACGGGGATGCTCGCGACCTTCGGCGAGAACCTCTTCAGCCCGTACCACTACCGCGAGACGGTCAGCCCCTGGTTCCGCGGCATCTTCGGCTTCAGGCCGCACACCGAGGAGATGGCGGGCGCGCCGTTCATCTTCCAGCTGCACGCCACCTGCGTGTGGCTTCTGTACGCGGTCTGGCCGTTCAGCCGGCTCGTGCACGCCTGGAGCATCCCGCTCTCCTACCTGCAGCGAAGCTGGATCCTCTACCGCAGCCGCAACCCGCGGGCCGCGCTCGCATTCGAGCGCAGCCGCGTATCGCAGGAGCGCGCGCAGCCGTGATCGCCGCCGCCTGGCCCTGGGTACTCGCCGGGGTCGGGTTCGTGGTCGTCGTCGGGGTGGTGGTCTTCCTGCTGGTCGGTGCGGCCGGGATGCCCGGCGACTTCCTGCGCCGGGCCGGGCAGACGGCGGGCCCCGGGCGCAGCGAGCGCGGGCAGGAGCTGCCCGGCGAGGTCCCGGCCAGGAGCGCCGAGGAGACGGCGGAGCAGGCGGAGGACGAGCGGGAGCGCTAGGCCGTCACGCGTCGCGCGATCGCCGGCGCCAGGTCAGCACCGCTCCCGCAACCGTCAGCACGGCCGAGGTGCAGAGGACGCCGCCGCCGGCGCGGGCGAGCGGCGCGCTGCCGACGAAGACGCCGATCGCGAACGCCTCCACGCCGACGGCGAACGCGAGTGCCTCGGCGAGCCCGAGCCGGCGCGGGTAGAGCTCCGACTGCTTCGGACGGGGGCCCGGCGGCCACCACACCCAGAGCGACAGCGAGAGCAGCTTCCCGACGTGCCCGAGCACCACCCCTCCGGCCCAGCCGAGGAGCAGTAGCACGACGTAGCCGCACACCATGCGCGTGCCGTCCGCGCCGGCGGCGACGGCAAGCCCGAACGCGGCCGCCTGGACGAGGAAGAAGCCGCCGACGAGCAGGTGCGCGAGCGGCGCCTCCAGCGGCCCGCGCCGCGCCCGCGCGACGCGCAGCATCAGGGCGGCGAACCGTCCCAGCGCCAGCACGACGATCACGCCGCCGGCCAGCGTCAGGGAGCGCTCCTGCGTGCCGATTCCCGCCAGCAGCACCCAGAGGCCGGCGACGAGCGCGACCTCGACGACGGGCCGCTCGCGCGGCGGCGCCGCCGGCGCGCGCGCCAGCATCGGTCCGAGGTTCCGGCCGACCGTCACGATCAGGAGCGCGATCCAGCCGATCAGCGCGACGTGCAGGTGGATCAGCAGCCAGCGCCCGAAGGAGAGGCCGGCGAACGGCGCGTCGTGGGCGAAGATCAGCGCGCCGAGGCAGAGCGCGGCGACGACGTGGCTGCACGAGAGGGCGACCCCGAAGCGGCTGGCGACCAGCATCCGCCCGCGCGGCGCCCGGACGACGAGCGTGAGGATCTCGGCCAGCACGATCGCGAGGCCGGCGCTCACCATCGCGGCGCCAGCCCAGACGAGCGGCTCGGCCTCCCGGCCGAGGCCCGAGGCGACGAGGAACGCGCCGCCGAGCAGCGGCAGCGCGAGCCACAGGGCGCGCTCCGACGGCAGGTCGTTCCGCAGCATCACCGGCAGCAGGTGGAACGAGGCGCCCGAGACCGCCAAGGGCAGGACGCCGAGCGCGAGCAGGTGCACGGCGAGCACCGGGGCCGAGGCCAGCGGCCGTCCCGCCGCGAGGTCACCCGCCGCGACGGTCGCCGCGGCAGCGGCGGCCGGCCACGCGACGAGCGCGGCGCCGAAGTAGCAGGCGAGCAGCCGCCGCGACACGGCGCCGCCGACCGCGCGCCCTTCCGTGAGGGGAAGCGGGACGGTGATCGGCTTCGAGGATCGGGCCTCGCTCACCGACCCGAAGATATGAAAGGATCGGCGGCCGATGCTGCGCTACGGGGAGCCGCAGGTCGCCGTCGGGATCGCCTTCCTCGTGATCGCCCTGCTGCTTGGCGCCCTGTTCGTGACCGTCGCGCGGCACACCGTCGGCGACGTCGAGTACGAGCGGGTCCAGACGGTCGGGTACTGGCTGCGCAAGCGCTGGCTCGCGTTCCTCTGCGCGCTGCTCGTGCTGGTCGTCGGGCTGTCGCTGTTCGAGCTCCCGTACGCGAAGGGCTCGCCGCGGCGGGTCGTTCACGTGACCGGGCTCCAGTTCGCCTGGATCATCGCCCCCGCGACGGTGCCGCGGAACACGCCGGTGCGCTTCGACGTGACCTCGAAGGACGTCAACCACGGCTTCGCGATCTACGACCCGCACGGCCACATGATCGGAACCGTGCAGGCGATGCCGGGCTACCACAACAAGCTCGACCTGACCTTCCACACCCCGGGCGTCTACCGCGTGCTCTGCTTCGAGCTCTGCGGGCTCAACCACCACGCGATGCAGGCGTCGTTCACGGTTCGCTGATGGCGACGACCGCAGTCGTCCACCCGCGCGCGGCCGACCTCGAGCTCGCCGCCCCGCGCCTGACGGAGCGGCGGATCGCCTGGGCCTTCGCCGGCTCGGGGATCGCGGTCTTCGCGCTGATGGGCCTCGCCGGCCTCGCGATGCGGCTCGACCAGGCGACCGTGATCGACCTCTCGCCGACCTGGTTCTACCGCCTGCTGACGCTGCACGGCGCCGGGATGCTGACGGGCGCGCTCCTGGTGATGATGGGCGCGCTCTGGTTCGTCGTCAGGAAGGTCGCGCCGCTCAGCCTCGGGCGGATGCTCGCGAGCCTGGTCCTGATCCTGGTCGGAGCGGTCGGCGTGATCGTCGCGACGCTGCTCGGCGGCTTCGGAACCGGCTGGACCTTCCTCTCCCCGCTGCCCTTCTACCCGGCCGGCCAGTGGAAGACCTGGGCGACCGTCGTCTTCCTGGCAGGGATCCTGCTCGTGGGCGCGGGGTTCTTCGTCTTCTGCCTCGACGTGCTGATGCGCGTGACAGCGACCTTCGGCGGGCTGCAGCAGTCACTCGGGATCCCGTTTCTGCGCGACCGGGGCGAGGCGCCGCCGCCGCAGGTGATCGCCGCCACGGTGGTCTCGCTCGAGGGGCTGCTCGCGAGCGCGATGGGGACGACGGTCGTCGTCGCGATGCTCGGGCGCACGATCGACTCGGGCATGACGCTC
>DATIFC010000159.1:0-3694 GCA_035455445.1 Gaiellaceae bacterium
AGGAGAGGTAGTTGCCCGTCGGCTGCCCGTCGCCGATCGCGATCGCGCAGCCGTAGTTGCCGGGCGCCTCGAGCACGCCGAGCGAGATCGGGTCGACGTGCGCCACCGCCAGGGCCTCCGCCTCGTTCGCGGCGGCGGCGAGGTCGGGCGCCGGCTCCAGCACGCCGAAGAAGTTCGGCTGCTGGAAGATCACGCACGCGGCGTCGGCCGCCGCCCCGGCGAGCTCGTCGGGATCGGTGGCGCCGTCGCGGTGCGGCACCTCGACGACCTCGAGCCCCAACCCGGGCGCGTACGTCTTGACGACCTGCCGCACCTGCGGGCTCGTCGCCTCGGTGACGACGACCTTGGAGCGGCCGGTCGCATGCTTCGCGATGAAGCAGGCGTCGGCCGCGACCGTCGTGCCGTCGTAGCCGGAGGCGTTGGAGACGTCCATTCCGGTCAGCTCGCAGATCGCCGTCTGGTACTCGAAGATCGACTGGAGCACGCCCTGGCTCAGCTCGGGCTGATACGGCGTGTAGGCCGTGAGCAGCTCGCCGCGCTGGAGGACCGCGTCGACGATCGCCGGCACGTAGTGGTCGTACATCCCCGCGCCGAGGAAGGAGAGCTCGCCGCCGACGTGCGCGTTCTCGGCCGCGAGCGCCTCGAAGTAGACCGTCAGCTCCTGCTCGGAGAGTGCCGGCAGCAACGCGAGCTCGCGATCGAGCCGGACGCCCGGGGGCAGGTCGGCGAACAGCTCCTCGAGGGAGGAGACGCCGATCGTCTCGAGCATCGCCTCCCGGTCGGCGTCGGTCAGCGCGAGGTAGCTCACCCCTGCTCGGCCAGGAACTGCTTGTAGGCCCCTACGTCCATCAACCCGTCCGCCTCGCCGGGGTCGGACAGGCGGACGCGCACGAGCCAGCCCTCGCCGTACGGGTCGTCGTTCACGGTCTCGGGCGCGTCGGCGACGGCGCGGTTGACCTCGACGATCTCCCCGGAGAGCGGGGCGATCACGTCGGAGACCGCCTTCACCGACTCGACCTCGGCGTAGGCCTCGTCTCTCGTCAGCGTCGCGCCCTCCTCGGGCGCCTCGTAGTGGACGAGCTCGCCGAGCGCGTCGGCGGCGAACCACGTGATGCCGAAGGTCGCCTGGCCGTCCTCGATCCGCGCCCAGTCGTGCTCGCGGTGGTAGCGCAGGTCGTCGGGGTAGCTCTCCGCAGCGGCCATCAGGTCTCCTCCCGCGAGTAGATCGGCTTCTTCACCACACGCGCCCGGCGCGGCCGGCCGCGGACGTCGATCGTCAGCTCCGAGCCCGGCTGTGCCAGCTCGGCCGGCACGTAGCCCATCCCGATGCCGACCTCGAGCATGGGCGAGTGCGACCCCGAGGTCACCTCGCCGCCCTCGGCGATCGCCATCCCCTGGCGGGGGATGCCGGGCTCCTCCATCACGAACGCCGCGAGCCTGCGGTCCGGTCCCGCCTCCTTGATCCGCCGCAGCTCCGCGACGCCCGTGAAGTCCTTGTCGAGCGCGCAGACCCACCCGAGGCCGGCGGAGACGGCATCGGTCTCCGGCGTGATGTCGTTGCCGTGGAGCGGGTAGCAGACCTCGAGCCGCAACGTGTCGCGCGCCCCCAAGCCGCACGGCACGACCCCGCGCCCGAGCACGGCGTCCCAGAGCTCCGCTGCGGCCGGCGCCTCGACGAGCAGCTCGACGCCCTGCTCGCCGGTGTAGCCGGTGCGGTTGACCGTGCAGGCCGTCCCGTCGACCTCGCCGTCGGCAAACGTGAAGGCCGGCCCCTCCGGCAGCCCGAGCCGCTCGAGCGCGCGCGGGCCCTGCACGGCGATCAGGGCGTAGTCGTCGGAGACGTCCCGCAGCTCGACTCCCCGGGCGGCCAGGCGCTCCTCGAGCCAGGCGAGGTCCGGCCCGCGGTTGGCCGCGTTGACGATCAGCAGGAAGCGCTCGGGCGTGTGCTCGTACGCGATCAGGTCGTCGACGATCCCGCCGTGCTCGTTCGTCAGCAGCGTGTACTGCGCCTGGCCGGCGGCGATCCTGTCGAGGTCGTTGGAGAGCACCGCCTGCAGGAGCTCCAGCGCGCCCGGGCCCTCGACGAGGAACTCGCCCATGTGCGAGACGTCGAAGGCGCCGGCGTCCGTCCGCACCGCGCGGTGCTCCCGGATGACGCCCTCGTACTGCACGGGCATCTCCCAGCCGGCGAAGGGGACGAGCCGCGCGCCGAGGGCGACGTGACGCTCGTAGAGCGGCGTTCGCAACAGCGTCTGCATCGCTCGCTGATGCTAATGGAGCAGAAAAGGGAGCCGCCCCGGCTTCGACTGGGCTGTCGACGCCGGGGCGGCCGGACCGGGTCATCGCGGGTCAACCCCTACGGTCGACCCGAGAGGGCACGTCAGTCATTGCCGCCCGGGGCGGGGCCTAAACCTCGGTCTCGCGACGACGTCAGTCGCGCAGGAAGGACGGCACTTCGAGCACGTCGTCCGAGACCTCGAAGCGCTCCGCGGGCTGCTCGCGCTGGCCCTCCTGCTCGCGACGCGACTCGTCGGCCGGCTCCTCTGCCCGCCGGCGGCGGCGCACCTTCGCCGGGCCGAAGCCGGTGGCGATCACCGTCACCCGCACCTCGTCGCGCAGCGACTCGTCGATCACCGCGCCGAAGATCACGTTCGCGTTCTGGTCGGCGGCCGAGGTGACGACCTGCGCCGCCTCGTTCACCTCGAAGAGGCCGATGTCGGTCCCGCCGCTCACGTTCAGCAGGATCCCGGTGGCGCCCTCGATCGAGGACTCGAGCAGCGGTGACGAGACCGCGGCGCGCGCAGCCTCGGTCGCCCGGTTCTCGCCCGCGGCGGTGCCGATGCCCATCAGCGCCGAGCCGGCCTCGTTCATGATCGTCCGCACGTCGGCGAAGTCGAGGTTCACGAGACCGGGGATCGTGATCAGGTCGGTGATGCCCTGGACACCCTGGCGCAGGACGTCGTCGGCGAGCGTGAAGGCGTCGAGGATCGACGTGCGCTTCTCCACCACCTGCAGCAGGCGGTCGTTCTCGATCACGATCAGCGTGTCGACCTCCTCGCGGAGCTCGTCGACTCCGCGCGAGGCGATCTCGGCGCGGCGGCGGCCCTCGAAGGAGAACGGGCGGGTGACGACGCCGACGGTGAGCGCGCCGATCTCCCGCGCGAGCCGTGCGACGACCGGAGCGGCGCCGGTGCCGGTGCCGCCGCCCTCGCCGGCGGTGACGAACACCATGTCGGCGCCCTTCAGCGCCTCCTTCAGCTCGTCGCGGCTCTCCTCGGCGGCCGAGCGCCCGACGGTCGGGTCGGCCCCGGCGCCGAGGCCCCGGGTGACGTCGGCGCCGATCGGCATCTTCACGTCGGCGTCGCACATCAGCAGCGCCTGAGCGTCGGTGTTGATCGCGATGAACTCGCAGCCGCCGAGGCCGGCGTCGACCATCCGGTTGACGGCGTTCGACCCGCCGCCGCCCACGCCCACGACCTTGATCAGGGCCAGGTAGTTCCCGCTTTGATCCCGTACGCTCAACCCGTCTCCACCTCAAGCTTTACTGGACATTACGTCTTCAGCGCTCGGCAGGGTACGCCCCGGAAGCGCCCGTGTCAACGCCGTCGATGCGACAGAAGTCTAACCCTGAGGTTTAGCGTTGAGACTTGTGCCAGCCACCGGGCGCTCCGGAACGCTCACGTCGAGGTAGAGG